>NZ_JAKKRK010000020.1:0-84410 GCF_025654545.1 Shewanella sp. SM20
TGAGTGAAACTCATTTGGGTTGTATGGTTAAGCGACTAAGCGTATACGGTGGATGCCTTGGCAGTCAGAGGCGATGAAGGACGTAGTAACTTGCGAAAAGCGTTGGCGAGCTAGTAACAAGCATTTGAGCTAACGATGTCCGAATGGGGGAACCCAGCAGCATAAGCTGTTATCGCAACATGAATACATAGTGTTGCGAGGCGAACGAGGGGAACTGAAACATCTAAGTACCCTTAGGAAAAGAAATCAACCGAGATTCCCCTAGTAGCGGCGAGCGAACGGGGATTAGCCCTTAAGTCAGTGGGGTGTTAGTGGAATGCGTTGGAAAGCGCAGCGGCACAGGGTGATAGCCCCGTACATGAAAACTAACCATTGATGAAAACGAGTAAGGCGGGACACGTGACATCCTGTTTGAATATGGGGGGACCATCCTCCAAGGCTAAATACTCCTGACTGACCGATAGTGAACCAGTACCGTGAGGGAAAGGCGAAAAGAACCCCTGTGAGGGGAGTGAAATAGAACCTGAAACCGTATACGTACAAGCAGTGGGAGCGGTTCTTGAGACCGTGACTGCGTACCTTTTGTATAATGGGTCAGCGACTTACATTTTGTAGCGAGGTTAAGCGAATAGCGGAGCCGTAGGGAAACCGAGTGTTAACTGCGCGTTTAGTTGCAAGGTGTAGACCCGAAACCCGGTGATCTAGCCATGGGCAGGTTGAAGGTTGAGTAACATCAACTGGAGGACCGAACCGACTAATGTTGAAAAATTAGCGGATGACTTGTGGCTGGGGGTGAAAGGCCAATCAAACCGGGAGATATCTGGTTCTCCTCGAAAGCTATTTAGGTAGCGCCTCGAGCGAATACCATTGGGGGTAGAGCACTGTTAAGGCTAGGGGGTCATCCCGACTTACCAACCCTTTGCAAACTCCGAATACCAATGAGTACTACTCGGGAGACAGACGGCGGGTGCTAACGTCCGTCGTCAAAAGGGAAACAACCCAGACCGTCAGCTAAGGTCCCAAAGTACTAGCTAAGTGGGAAACGATGTGGGAAGGCTTAGACAGCTAGGATGTTGGCTTAGAAGCAGCCATCATTTAAAGAAAGCGTAATAGCTCACTAGTCGAGTCGGCCTGCGCGGAAGATGTAACGGGGCTAAGCTAGTCACCGAAGCTACGGGTGCACAGTTTACTGTGCGCGGTAGAGGAGCGTTCTGTAAGCCGTTGAAGGTGAAGGGGTAACCCACGCTGGAGGTATCAGAAGTGCGAATGCTGACATGAGTAACGATAAAGGGGGTGAAAAACCCCCTCGCCGAAAGACCAAGGGTTCCTGTCCAACGTTAATCGGGGCAGGGTGAGTCGACCCCTAAGGTGAGGCCGAAAGGCGTAATCGATGGGAAACAGATTAATATTTCTGTACTTCCGCTAACTGCGATGGAGAGACGGAGAAGGCTAGGCTAGCGCGGCGTTGGTAGTCCGCGTTTAAGGTGGTAKGTGGTGTTCTTAGGCAAATCCGGGGACACGTACTTWAATGTACACACTGAGAGCTGATGACGAGGTCCTAAGGGACTGAAGTAGTTGATGCCATGCTTCCAGGAAAATCTTCTAAGCTTCAGGTTAGYGGGAATCGTACCCCAAACCGACACAGGTGGTCGGGTAGAGAATACCAAGGCGCTTGAGAGAACTCGGCTGAAGGAACTAGGCAAAATGGTACCGTAACTTCGGGAGAAGGTACGCTCCTGTTGGTGATGAGACTTGCTCTCTAAGCTGACGGGAGTCGCAGATACCAGGTGGCTGCAACTGTTTATCAAAAACACAGCACTGTGCAAACTCGCAAGAGGAAGTATACGGTGTGACGCCTGCCCGGTGCCGGAAGGTTAATTGATTGGGTTATCGCAAGAGAAGCTCATGATCGAAGCCCCGGTAAACGGCGGCCGTAACTATAACGGTCCTAAGGTAGCGAAATTCCTTGTCGGGTAAGTTCCGACCTGCACGAATGGCGTAATGATGGCCACGCTGTCTCCAGCCGAGACTCAGTGAAGTTGAAATTGCGGTGAAGATGCCGTATACCCGCGGCTAGACGGAAAGACCCCGTGAACCTTTACTATAGCTTGGCACTGAACATTGAACCTACATGTGTAGGATAGGTGGGAGACTWTGAAGTTGTGACGCTAGTCATGATGGAGTCGTCCTTGAAATACCACCCTTGTAGTTTTGATGTTCTAACCTAGGTCCCTTATCGGGATTAGGGACAGTGCCTGGTGGGTAGTTTGACTGGGGCGGTCTCCTCCCAAAGAGTAACGGAGGAGCACGAAGGTTGGCTAAGTACGGTCGGACATCGTACGGTTAGTGCAATGGCATAAGCCAGCTTAACTGCGAGACATACACGTCGAGCAGGTACGAAAGTAGGTCATAGTGATCCGGTGGTTCTGAATGGAAGGGCCATCGCTCAACGGATAAAAGGTACTCCGGGGATAACAGGCTGATACCGCCCAAGAGTTCATATCGACGGCGGTGTTTGGCACCTCGATGTCGGCTCATCACATCCTGGGGCTGAAGTCGGTCCCAAGGGTATGGCTGTTCGCCATTTAAAGTGGTACGCGAGCTGGGTTCAGAACGTCGTGAGACAGTTCGGTCCCTATCTGCCGTGGGCGTTGGATGATTGAAGGGAGCTGCTCCTAGTACGAGAGGACCGGAGTGGACGAACCGCTGGTGTTCGGGTTGTCATGCCAATGGCATTGCCCGGTAGCTACGTTCGGAATCGATAACCGCTGAAAGCATCTAAGCGGGAAGCGAGCCCTAAGATGAGTCATCCCTAGGAATTTAATTCCTCTAAAGAGCCGTTCGAGACTAGGACGTTGATAGGCATGGTGTGTAAGCGTTGTGAGGCGTTGAGCTAACATGTACTAATGACTCGAGAGGCTTAACCATACAACCCAGATGGGTTTTACTGCTTGGTGACAATAGCCTTGTGGAACCACCTGATCCCATCCCGAACTCAGAAGTGAAACGCAAACGCGCCGATGGTAGTGTGGGGTCTCCCCATGTGAGAGTAGGTCATCGCCAAGCGCCTAATTATCTCATTGAGATGCAACCAAGCCAGCTGAATAAGCTGGCTTTTTTGCGTCTGTAATTTGTGAAATCCAGCCTAGTGTCTATTCAATTAGTCAGTTTTCCTCCTATTTTTCTCTCCTTAACACTCTCTTTCACTCTTCATGACATCAATAATAAGTAATGGTTGTCGACTATTTGTTCGGTTATTTTGTCAATGCTCCGATTTTGCTACAGCTATCTTAGTTCTCGATCGAGCCTAGCTATTGCTATTAGTTAAGCGGTTACTTACCTTATGTTTTAATTTATTGGGGTAGATAAGGATCTGAGATGAAGTTAGAGATGATTTGCACTGGGGAAGAGGTGTTGGCGGGACAGATTGTTGATACCAACGCCGCTTGGTTTGCCAGTACTATGATGGAGCATGGTGTCGAGATCCAGCGTCGAGTAACCGTCGGCGATCGCCTCGAGGATCTGATTGCTGTTTTCCAAGAACGTAGCTTACATGCCGATGTGATTCTCGTTAATGGTGGTCTCGGGCCGACGAGTGATGATATGTCTGCTTTAGCGATGGCGAAGGCGAAGGGCGAACCATTGGTTGAGAATGCGGAGTGGCGTGAGCGTTTAGAGGAGTGGTTTACCCGTAATAACCGTGAAATGCCTTTAAGTAATCTCAAGCAAGCTATGCTGCCAGCGTCAGCTGTGATGGTTGATAACCCCGTGGGAACCGCTTGTGGTTTTAGAGTTAAGCTTAACCGCGCTTGGTTATTCTTTACACCTGGTGTGCCTTTTGAGCTGAAGCACATGGTTACAGAGCAGTTTGTGCCCTTTATTCGCGAAGAGTTTAACCTTGATGCTAAGGTCTCCTTAAAGAAACTATTGACCATAGGTCAAGGTGAGTCCGCTTTGGCAGATAAGTTAGAACCGCTAGAGCTGCCAGAAGGCATTACTATTGGTTACCGCTCTTCCATGCCGCATATTGAGATTAAGATTTTCGCCCGTGGCGATAAAGCGATTGCAGTATTACCTCGCGTCGCTGGGCACATCAAAATGGTGCTGGGTACTGCGGTTGTCGCGGAAGATAAAGCCACTCTTGCCGAAGAAATTCATTATAAGCTACTTAACTCAGGCTTGACCTTAAGCGTTGCTGAGTCTTGCACTGGCGGCATGATCACCAGTCAGTTAGTTGATTTCCCTGGCAGTTCATCTTACTTACAGCACGGATTAGTGACTTACAGTAATGAATCTAAAGTGCGCGTGTTAGGTGTTAATCCTTCAACCTTAGATGATCATGGTGCTGTCTCTATTGCGACTGTGGAAGAAATGGCTAAGGGGGCAAGGCAAATTTTAGACAGTGACTATGCACTGGCAACCAGTGGAATTGCGGGGCCCGATGGTGGCACAGATGAGAAACCTGTGGGGACTGTGGCGATCGCTTTAGCAACTCGCGGCGGTGTTTATAGTCAGATGATTAAACTACCGAGACGTTCACGGGATCTGGTACGCAGTTTAAGTGCTGCTGTGGCTTACGATATGCTAAGACGTGAGCTTTTAGCTGAAGCTGTGATCGTCGATTATCAGTCGATTGGGCGATTCAGTAAGTAACTCTTATACGGGTATATATCCGTTTATGCCCGCCAACAAAAATGCTCCCGAGGGAGCATTTTAACTTCTACAAAAATGGCAGATTATTTAGTGAACTTAAGCACTAATTTGCCTGGGGCAACTTGAATGCTTTCGGTCATTTTTGCCATCAGTGCTTGGTTACTGTCCTTGGTATCTAGTACATACACAGGCTGGTTTTCTAAGAATTGCCTTAGATAACTCATTACCTGCGGTGTGGCACTGCTAATCGCCTTTTCAATATCCTTGGGCGTTGATTCCACTTTGACTAATTCGAGTTGGCGCAGATAGACACTGTGCGTTGCACTGTCATACCAAGGCTTGGCTTCGAAAGTCGTCGTGAGTTTGGCGCTCAATGGAAAGATTGGATTCTTAATTGAAACTTGAGTTGCGGCACTTACGCTCATAGTGTCAGGTTTTGCACCTAGCTTGACACTGATGTCGTTAATACGCACTTCTGCGCCAACTAACTGATTGCCTTGTTTAATCTCAAAATGGATCTCTTTACTGAGGTACTGCTCCATTTCGTGCTCGCTGATACTGTACTGCGAGACGCAGCCGCCAAGCAGTACAGTCAATCCCAAGCAAATCGTGCGGGAAAGTTTTTTCATTAACCAGTGTTTCTCATTCCCGCTGCCACACCTGCAATGGTCAGCATTAGCGCTAACTGTACATGTTCAGACGCAGGAGTTTCGGTTGTTTCCTTACGTGTCCGCGCTAATAGCTCGGTTTGTAAGAAGTTTAATGGATCGATATACGGATTTCGCAGTTTAACTGATTCGCGATTCCACGGTGTATGCGCCATTAAACTATCCGATTTTGTCAGCTCAAGCACGACTTTAATGCCCAGATCTAAGCGTTGGCGCAAGGTTTCGCCTAAGTGATGCAAGTCCTTAGGTACTAAACAGGTTTCGTAGTAGCGGGCCAAATTAGGTTCCGCCTTGGCGTAGACCATTTCTAGCATTGAAATGCGAGTGCTGAAGAAGGGCCATTCCCGCTCCATATCTTGCAGTAAGCTCATCTCACCACGTTCACTGGCGGCTTGTAGTGCTTCACCTGCGCCGAGCCATGCGGGTAACATCAAACGGTTTTGCGACCAGGCAAAGATCCACGGAATGGCTCGCAGACTTTCGATCCCACCATCGACACGACGTTTGGCAGGGCGGCTGCCGAGTGGTAGTTTTCCTAATTCCACTTCTGGCGTTGCCGCGCGGAAATAAGCCACAAAATCAGGTTCATCACGCACTATGCCACGGTAAGCACCCACTGATTCTTCTGCGATACGTTGCATGCAATTGCGCCATTCTTGCTTCGGCTCTGGCGGTGGTAACAGGGTTGCTTCCAATACGGCCGAGGTATACAGGGCCAAGCTTTGAACCGCGAGTTTTGGTAAGCCAAACTTGAAGCGGATCATCTCGCCCTGCTCAGTCACGCGAATGCGGCCATCTACCGAACCTGGTGGTTGGGATAGAATCGCTTTGTGTGCAGGACCGCCCCCGCGACCAATGCTGCCACCACGGCCATGGAATAATGTGAGCTTGACGCCTGCTTGTTTACAGACCGCCACTAACTGCTCTTGAGCGTAATACTGAGCCCAAGCCGCCGCCATGACACCGGCATCTTTAGCAGAGTCAGAGTAACCAATCATGACTTCTTGCATGCCTTTGGTATAGCCACGATACCAGTCGATATCGAGCAAATCGGTAATACAGGCCGCGGCGTTGTTTAAGTCACTTAAGGTTTCAAATAGCGGTACCACACGCATTGGGTGCGAACAGCCCGTTTCTTTGAGTAACAGTAAAACCGTTAAGACATCCGATGGTTTACCTGCCATCGAAATCACATATGATCCGAGTGCTTTTGCCGGATGTTTAGCAATCAAACGACAGGTATTAAGCACTTCGGCCACATCGGCCGAGGGTTGCCAGTTACTTGGGATCAGTGGACGACGGTTGCTGAGTTCACGTAATAAGAAGGCTTGCTTCTCGGTTTCATCCCAATGATTGAAATCACCCATGCCGAGATAGCGAGTTAACTCGGCGAGCACATCGCTGTGACGGCTGGCATCTTGGCGAATGTCGAGTCTGAGCATGTGAATGCCAAAACAGGCGAGGCGACGGAGAATGTCGAGCAATAAACCGTTGGCAATTAAGCGCATACCGCAGTCGGTCAAACTCTTATAAAGCATTTCTAACGGTGCTTTGAGATCGCTTTCTTGCCAAATCAGGCTCGACTTATCGACTTCAGGATTGTGGCCTTCGATGCGCGCATTTAAATAATCTATGGTGTCACGCAGTCTTTGACGAATAGATCGCAGCACGTGGCGGTAAGGTTCGCAGCTGTTATTGGTATAAGCCTTTAACTCATCATTGGCTTCTTCCATCGACAGTTCACCGACCAGCAGCACGATATCTTTTAAGAATAATCTGGCGGCAGCATGGCGGTTACGATCGAGCACCTCTTGGGTGACTTTGGCAGTTACAAACGGGTTGCCGTCGCGATCGCCGCCCATCCAGCTTGAAAAGCGCACTGGCGCGATATCAATCGGTAATTGCTGCCCTGTGCGTTGCTGCACTCGATCGTTAAGTTGTCTTAAGAAGTCAGGCACCGCATGCCAGAGTGACTCTTCAATGGTGGATAATCCCCAGCGGGCTTCATCCACTGGGGTGGGGCGCTCGCGGCGGATCTCATTGGTGTGCCATATTTGTGCGATTAATTGGCGTAGGCGCAGATTGATCTGTTGACGTTCTCTATCCGACAGTTGGTCGTTTTCTTGCTCTGTTAAGCAGTCGACAATGGCGGCGTATTTTTGGATCAGGGTACGACGGGAAATTTCAGTGGGGTGCGCTGTTAGCACCAGATCGATATCCAGTGTTTTTAGACAGTCGAGCATTTTAGCTTGGTCGACACGACCATTGAGCATGCGGCCTAGGAGTTGTTCCACTGGGTCTGGTACGCAGACAAGTTCGTCGCAATTACGACTGATAGTATGAAATTGCTCGGATAAGTTAGCTAAGTTAAGAAATTGGTTAAAAGCTTTTGCAAAAGGGACTAATTCTTCGTCTGGCAAAGCTGTCAGTAACTCGAGCATTTGCTCTCTGGCGGCTTGATCGCCTCGGCGTGAGTCTTTGGCAAGCTTACGGATCTGTTCAACCTTCTCAAGAAAAGAGTCCCCAAGATGGGTACGCATAGTATCGCCAAGGATTTGGCCTAACATACTCACGTTCGATCTTAATGACGCATACATATCTGTCATATTGTCTGCCATGGTTACTGACATAGTTACTCCGAATAGAAAAACATGAAAATTCCGCTGTGCATTTAGCCCGTTAGCACAATACCTATCACTTGGGGCTATGGTCAACAGCAGAACTTATAACTTATACGACTGGCTTATCCGATATGCAACCAATCACGGTATTTGATGAAGAATATTCAATAGAAATGCGAAGTCACGCAATATTTTTTGATGATTAGTGCAAGTGAATATGAAGTGCATCATTTTATGCTTTGCAGACATGTATCTTAGCTGTTAATGAAAAGGACTGATTTGGCTCATATTGACCCTGGATAACTGAGTTATTAACGAGTTAGCTGAGTGGGCGGCGTGTTTTCGATATCCCAGTTTGAGCTTAAAATATGAAAATAAATTAAAAATATATATTCACATATATTGCATAAGTAGATCTTTGTGGTAGTCTAGCCATCAGTTGAGATGAGTCACCCCCTGTGACCTGTAGAGTGAATATCATGATGCACAGCATTAACCTGACAGTGAATAAAATAACAACCTATTACGATTTCCTGCGACGATAGTCTTGTCATCATAGATATGCGCGGTTGCGTGTAAGCTATTCATCTACTCTTTAAGTTTCTTTGATTCGGTTAATAAGACAAAAAACATGAAAAATATCGCCATTATTGGTGCCAGTGGTTACACAGGCGCGCAACTGACCGCTTTAATCCATGCAGAAGCAGATCTGACGATTCAGGGTTTGTATGTTTCTGAAAACAGTTTAGATAAAGGTAAACCTTTAGCGGATTTGTATCCTAGCTACAGCCATATCGCATTAACGCTGTCGCCATTGTCCGATGAAGCTAAGGCAAAAATCGTTGCCGAAGCCGATGCTGTGGTGCTCGCGACTGAGCACTCGGTGAGCCTGCATTTAGCGGCTTGGTTTTATAGCCAAGGGTTAGCGGTATTCGATTTAAGCGGTGCCTATCGTTTCAGTGATGTGGCGCAATATCCGAAGTGGTATGGCTTTGAGCATGAATATCCTGAAGTTTTAGCCAAAGCCGTGTATGGCCTTGCCGAATGGAATGCTAAAGAAATCGCTGCGACTAAGATGATTGCCGTGCCAGGTTGTTACCCGACCGCATCATTGACAGCGTTAAAGCCGCTAGTGAGTTTACTGACATCGGCTTATCCGGTTATCAATGCCGTGAGCGGCGTAACAGGGGCGGGCCGTAAAGCGCAGTTACACACCAGTTTTTGTGAAGTGAGCCTGACACCTTACGGCGTATTAGGCCATAGACATCAACCCGAGATCGCCACTCAACTTGGCCAAGAAGTGATATTTACCCCGCACCTTGGCAACTTTAAGCGTGGCATTTTAGCGACCATTACTGTGCAGCTAAAACCAGACACTACGACTGCCGATGTGGCAGCGGCCTATAGTGTATATGACCAGGCGCCATTGGTAACCGTAAAGCACAATCAGTTCCCGAAAGTGGACGATGTGGTGCTGACACCTAACTGTCACTTAGGTTGGAAGTTTGATGAGAATAGTGGTTACTTAGTGGTAGCCAGTGCCATCGATAACTTGATGAAAGGTGCTGCCAGCCAAGCGCTGCAATGCATAAAGATTCATTTTAACCTTTAATTGTTCATCCTTATTTAAGAGAGTCGTCAAGATGTCTACAAACAACTCAGTATTAGTGCTTAAAGTGGGCGGCGCGCTGCTGCAATGTGAAATGGGGATGGCGCGATTGATGGATACGGCTGCGGCTATGTTAGCCAATGGTCAGCAAGTGTTGATGGTGCATGGCGGCGGCTGTCTGGTGGATGAGCAGCTAGCAGCGAATGGTATGGAAACCGTCAAGTTAGAAGGTTTGCGTGTGACTCCGCCTGAGCAAATGCCGATTATTGCCGGCGCACTTGCGGGTACTTCGAACAAAATTCTTCAAGGCGCAGCGACTAAGGCTGGCATTGTGAGTGTGGGCATGAGCCTCGCCGATGGCAATACTGTTTCGGCTAAGATTAAAGATGAGCGTTTAGGCCTAGTGGGCGAAGTCACGCCAAACGATGGCACTTATCTTAAGTTTATCCTCGAGCAAGGTTGGATGCCGATTTGTAGCTCCATCGCCATGATGGACGATGGCCAAATGCTTAACGTTAATGCAGACCAAGCGGCGACGGCATTAGCCAAATTAGTGGGCGGCAAGTTAGTGCTGCTGTCGGATGTTTCTGGGGTGCTCGATGGTAAAGGCCAGCTCATCCATAGTTTAAATGGCAAGCAGATAGCAGACCTTGTTAAGCAAGGTGTGATCGAAAAGGGAATGAAGGTCAAAGTTGAAGCTGCGCTCGAAGTAGCACAGTGGATGGGGCAGGCGGTACAAGTTGCCTCGTGGCGTGATGCAAGCCAATTAATCGCATTAGCAAAAGGTGAAGCCGTAGGAACACAAATCCAACCATAAGTGGAGTAGGTTATGAAGCATTTACTATCGATAAAAGACTTAACCCAGCAGCAGTTACAGGATCTAATTGCCTTGGCAAAAACGATTAAAGCCAATCCGGCTGAGTATCGTCATGCGCTGGATGGCAAGAGTGTGGTGATGTTATTTGAAAAGCCCTCACTCAGAACACGCGTTAGCTTTGATATCGGTATTAATAAGCTCGGTGGCCACTGTTTATACCTAGACCAGCAAAATGGTGAACTGGGAAAACGGGAATCGGTTGCTGACTTTGCTTCTAACCTGTCATGTTGGGCCGACGCAATTGTGGCGAGAACCTATTCACACACCACTATCGAACAATTAGCCGAGTTCGGCTCAGTGCCCGTGATCAATGCGCTGTCGGATCTTTATCATCCTTGCCAAGCCTTAGCTGACTTTTTAACACTGGCAGAGCAGTTTGAGGATGTCAGTAAAGCTAAATTAGCTTATGTTGGTGATGGTAATAATGTCACTAACTCGCTGATGTACTGTGCGGCTATTCTCGGTGCCACCATGACAGTGATCTGCCCTGCGGGTCACTTTCCTGATGGCTACGTAGTGGCAGAAGTGCAAGAGCTCGCCAAACGATATGGCGGCAAGATAGTGCTGACTTCAGATATCGATGCGATTGAAGGTCACGACGCTATTTATACTGATACTTGGATTTCAATGGGCGATCCAACGCCTTTGTCGGATATCAAAGCGAAGTTTGCACCATACCAAGTAAACAAAGCTCTGATGGCGAAAGCGGGCGCTAACTTTTTTATGCATTGTTTGCCCGCCCACCGTGGTGTAGAAGTAACAGATGAAGTGATGGACGGTGCAGGATCCTTAATTCTGCAACAAGCCGAAAATCGGATGCATGCCCAAAATGCGGTACTGGTAACCTTATTTAGTTAAATTAACCCTGTTTAGCAGCCTGTTTTCTCCTAGGTGAGAAACGAGTCATAGGAATTTAAGATGTCTATCGAGATAAAAAATACTGGCGTGAAAAAAGTGGTTTTAGCCTATTCAGGTGGTCTAGATACCTCGGCCATTATTCCTTGGTTAAAAGAAAACTACGATAACTGCGAAATCATCGCATTCTGCGCCGACGTTGGCCAAGGCGAAGAAGAGCTGGTTGGCTTGACTGAAAAAGCTTTAGCTTCAGGTGCTTCTGAATGTCATATCGTCGATCTAAAAGAAGAATTCGTTAAAGACTATATTTACCCAACGATTGCGAGCGGTGCGATTTACGAAGGCACTTATTTACTCGGTACGTCAATGGCGCGTCCTATTATTGCCAAAGCGCAGGTTGAAGTGGCTCGTAAAGTGGGCGCCGATGCTCTGTGTCACGGTTGTACCGGCAAAGGTAACGACCAAGTGCGTTTCGAAGGTTGCTTCGCCGCATTAGCACCTGATTTAAAAGTGATTGCACCATGGCGTGAATGGACTATGCAGAGCCGTGAAGATCTGCTGGCCTATTTAGCTGAACGTGACATCAAGACGTCAGCGTCAGCGACTAAAATCTATAGCCGTGATGCCAACGCTTTCCATATTTCCCATGAAGGTGGTGAGTTAGAAGATCCATGGAACGAGCCAAGCAAAGGCGTATGGACACTGACTGCCGATCCTGAAGATGCACCGAACAAGCCTGAATATGTGTCGCTAGAAGTAGAACATGGCCGTATTACTAAAGTGAATGGTGAAGCCCTAACGCCTTATGCTGCACTGATGACATTAAACGCGATTGCTGCGCCACACGGTGTGGGTCGTATCGACATCACTGAAAACCGTTTAGTCGGCATGAAGTCTCGTGGCTGTTATGAAACACCCGGCGGCACTGTGATGTTCGCAGCACTACGTGCGATTGAAGAGCTTGTACTCGACAAGACTAGCCGTAACTGGCGTGAGCAAGTCGCCGCACAAATGGCGCATTTAGTGTATGACGGCCGTTGGTTCACACCACTGTGTAAGTCACTGTTGGCAGCATCTGAGTCATTGGCTGAGTCAGTTAATGGTGAAGTTGTGGTAAAACTCTATAAAGGCCAAGCGAGCGCAGTGAAGAAACGTTCACCCAACAGCTTGTACTCTGAAGCGTTTGCCACCTTCGGTGAAGATCAAGTTTACGATCAAAAGCATGCAGAAGGCTTTATCCGCCTGTACTCATTAGCGAGCCGCATCCGCGCACTCAACGCTAATGACGTTAAGGGTAAGTAATAGGTCGTGTAAAAGGGCGCCTAGCGCCCTTTTTTGTTTTTAGGTTTTGATTTAGTTTTTGATTCAGATGAGTCGATTTTAAATAAGCAGTGAGTAAGGGGAGTTAGCATGGCTTTATGGGGGGGAAGATTTCAGGGCGAAACGAGCGCGCTATTCAAATTATTCAACGATTCGTTGCCTGTGGATTATCGCTTGTTCGAACAGGATGTGGTCGGCTCCATTGCTTGGGCGGATGCGATTGCCAGCGTGGGAATTATCACAGCCACAGAATGCAGTGACTTGAAAAAAGCGCTTAATGACTTACTGGTGGAAGTACAGGGCGATCCGGCGATTATTCTCGCCTCGGGCGCTGAAGATATTCACAGTTTCGTCGAGTCGGCCTTGATTGCCAAAGTGGGCGATCTCGGTAAGAAATTGCACACCGGTCGTAGCCGTAACGATCAAGTTGCCACCGATTTAAAGCTTTGGTGTCAATCCGAAGGCAAAGCATTACTCGCGCGCCTTCAAGGTTTACATGCTGAATTACTGGCGTTGGCTGAGCGTGAATTTGATGCGGTAATGCCGGGTTATACTCACTTGCAGCGCGCGCAACCTGTGACATTTGGCCACTGGTGTTTAGCGTATGTGGAAATGACTGAGCGGGATATCAGCCGTTTAAGCGATGCGTTAACCCGCGCTAATACCTGTCCTTTAGGTTCTGGAGCATTAGCAGGCACAGCTTATAAGATGGATCGACATGCTCTGGCCGCGGCGCTGAATTTTGCCTCGCCAACGCTGAATAGCTTAGATAGCGTATCAGACAGAGATCACGTGGTAGAGCTTTGTTCAACCGCATCGATCAGCATGATGCACTTAAGCCGTATGGCTGAAGATTTGATTTTCTTTAACTCAGGTGAAGCGAACTTTATTTCCCTGAGTGATGAAGTGACTTCGGGTTCATCCCTGATGCCACAGAAGAAAAATCCTGATGCATTAGAGCTTATCCGTGGTAAAACGGGCCGGGTTTATGGCAGCTTAGTGGGCATTCTCACGACGATGAAAGCGCTGCCTTTGGCGTACAACAAAGATATGCAGGAAGATAAAGAAGGCCTGTTTGACGTGGTCGATAGCTGGGCAATTTGCCTCGATATGGCGGCGTTAGTGTTGTCAGGTTTGAAGGTCAATCGTCCTAATGCACTGTTAGCCGCACAGCAAGGTTATGCAAATTCTACTGAGCTTGCTGATTATCTCGTGTCTAAAGGTATGCCTTTCCGTGAGGCGCACCATGTTGTGGGTGAAGTCGTGGTTGCTGCGATAGCGAAGCAAATTCCGCTCGAGGATTTCTCCTTGGCCGAATTAAAAACTTTTGCCGCTATCATTGAAGATGATGTCTATCCAAATCTGACTATTGAAGCTTGTTTAGCGAAACGTGACGTGCTCGGTGGTACTGCATTGCCACAAATTCAGCAGGCGATTGCGGCCAAGAAAGTACGTTAGCGAGTTATTCAAATCCACAATTCAAGCCAATAAAAAACGCGACATTAGGTCGCGTTTTTTATTGGGCCACAATTAGTGGTAATGACTTTTTAGCATTTGTTTATTGGAATAAATCATCGGTTGGTGCATCGATGAATAAATTGTTTTCATCCTGAGTTTCGCTGATGTATTCCTTCGGCTCTGTACCTGAAATAAAGTACTCGAACGCACTGGTATAGTCGGTTTTACGGGTCAGTTTACCCGTCGCTAAATCGATGCGTACCGAAACTATGCCTTCTGGTGGAATCGAGGTTGTTTCAGGTGTGCCTTGTAAGACACTGTTCATAAACTCGTTCCAGCCCGGACCAGCTGTTTTCGCACCCGCTTCGGCGCCAGTTATCTGATCTTTTTCGCCGTTTGCATTCCATGCGGTTCTACCCAGTTGGCGACCGTGATCGTCGAAACCGACCCAGAAGGTGCTAGTGATGACTGGGCTAAAACCACTGAACCAAGTGTCGCGCGATTCGTTGGTAGTACCCGTTTTACCTGCAATATCATGGCGCTTAATCAATTTTGCCGCGCGCCAAGCCGTACCTTGCCAACCCGTGCCTTTACTCCAATCGCCGCCGCCCCAGATCACGCTCTTCAGTGCTTCGGTAATGAGGAATGCCGTTTGCTCTGAAATAATTTGCGGAGCGTAGCGACCAGTTTGTTCGAAACACTGCGCAACGGGGGCACTAGGTTCAGCACTAGAGTCTCCACTTACGCTGAACGCCATAGGATCGCTCGGTGTAACTGGTTGGCTAAGACTTTGGCTAGGCTTACAGGCCAATGTAGGGTTCGCTTTTTCGATAACATTGCCGTAAGCATCTTCTACGCGATCAATATAGAAAGGTTCGAGTAAGAAACCGCCATTAGCAAATACGTTAAATGCAGTAACTACTTGCAATGGCGTGACTGAAGACGAACCTAATGCAATCGATTCGTTGCGAGGTAAGTCGTTAGGATCAAAACCAAATTCAACAAGTTGAGCAATGGTTTCGTCGAGTCCGACATGTCGCATTGCACGCACAGACATAACGTTAATAGATTGCGCTAAACCCACACGTAAACGAGTGGGGCCGCCATAGATATCGGGTGAGTTTTTAGGGCGCCATGCAGTGCCTTGGCTGATATCAGGTTTATTAATTGGCGCATTGTCTATGAGGGTCGCTAAGGTAAAGCCTTTCTCTAATGCTGCGGCATAGATGAAAGGTTTAATATTCGAACCTAATTGACGTTTCGCTTGAGTCACTCGGTTGTATTGGCTTTGGCTAAAGCTATAACCACCAACTAAAGTGCGAATAGCACCATTTTTGGGGTCGAGTGATACTGTTGCGCTGGCGACTTCTGGTACTTGCGATAGTTGCAAATATTGGCCGTTATCACGGATCCAAATACGCTCGCCGACCTTGAGCATGTCAGAAGCTGATTTCGGTACACTGCCTTGACGCTTATCAGTAATAAACTTACGTGCCCACTTCAATCCATCCCAAGTAATGACTTTAGTTTCGCCTTTGGCGGTCATTATACTGGCTTGCTGATCTGCAATGCTGATGACTGCGGCGGGTTGCAATTCTTGTACTGAAGCAATCTTGGCTAGTTCAGTTTTGATTTGAGCAGGCTCAGGTTTTTCGTCCGTCCACAATACGGCAGCAGGACCACGGTAGCCATGGCGTTCATCATAGGCATAGACGTTATTACGCAGTGCCTGTTGAGCTTTAAGTTGTAGATCCGATGAGATAGTCGTATAGACGTTGTAGCCATTGGTATAGGCCTCTTCTTCACCGTACTTCTGTACCATGTAATCCCGAGCCATTTCAGAAATATAAGGGGCATAGAGATCAATTTCAGCGCCATGATATCTGGCCACCAATGGCTCTTGTAGTGCCGCTTGGTATTCGGTTTGGCTGATGTAGCCGACTTCATTCATCCGCATAAGGACGACATTACGGCGAGCCAATGCACGCGAAGGTGACGTGATTGGATTGAGTGTAGAGGGCGCCTTGGGTAGGCCTGCAATAACGGCCAGTTCAGATAAGCTGAGTTCCTGCACGTTTTTACCGAAATACACTTGCGCAGCAGCCCCAACACCGTAGGCCCGTTGGCCTAAGTAAATGCGGTTTACGTAGAGCTCTAAAATTTCATCTTTGGTGAGTAACTCTTCAATATGATAGGAGATAAAAATCTCCTTCACTTTACGAATAATAGTCTTATCGCGGGTTAAGAAGAAGTTACGTGCGACCTGCATGGTAATCGTACTCGCACCTTGCTTTTTCTCGCCAGTGGTCAACATCACTAATGCAGCGCGAAGCACGCCAACAGGATCTATACCACCATGTTCATAAAAGCGGGCATCTTCGGTTGCGATAAACGCCTGTAGCAGAGGTTTTGGCACTTCGTCTAACGTTAGTGGAATGCGACGTTTCTCACCGAATTGAGAAATAAGTTTGCCGTCACTACTGTAAATACGTAAAGGTGTTTGAAGTTGCACATTTTTTAGTGTTGAAACATCCGGTAAATCCGGCAAAACATAAAAGTATGCTGCCACAATGGCGCCTACGCCCAAAAGGGCTAGACTGAATAGTGCTATAACAATACGTTTTAACCACTTCACCAAAATTTATCCTAATGTTCTGTTAAGTGCGACAGTATATAAGGCGCACACGTCTTGGTGAAGTAAAAACGTGAGACTCACAAAATAGCATTTGTAAAATGATGAAACATTCGATACAAGTAAGTATAACAAGTTGATTTTGTGCTAATCTCTTTTACTGAAATATAAATAAAAAAGTGACAATGGATATGCTTTCAAATTTATGGAAGCGTCAGGCTCCGCAGATGGTGGGAATCGATATCGGTTCCCATGAAGTTAAGGCCATTTTGTTGAGTAAGACTGCTGACGGATACAAAATATTGAGTCATGCCGCGGTACCCATTAAGAAGGGGGCCGTTAACGATCATGATATTCGTGATGCTGATGCCGTTGTTGAATGCCTTAAGCAAATAAAACGTAGCCTGCCTAAATCCGTTAAATATGCCGCTGTTTCTGTTTCGGGTTCTGCTGTGATGACGAAAGTGATCTACATGGATGCCTCCCTTAGTGAGGAAGAAATGGAGGCACAGATAGAAATTGAAGCCGATAACCTTATTCCGTATTCACTCGATGAAGTTAGCATAGATTTTGAAACGCTAAACGTAAACAGTACCGATCCTACTAAAGTTGATGTGCTGTTGAGCGCATGCCGCACTGATAATATTGATGTCAGAGTCGATGCGCTGGATAGCGTGGAACTTGAGGCTAAAGTGGTGGATGTTGAAGGTTACGCTTTAGGTCGAGCTGCCGAGTTAATTCTGGCTCAGCTTCCAGAAGGAGCGAAACATAAAGCCGTCGCTATGGTTGATATCGGCGCGAATATGACGACTTTCTCTGTGGTTGAATCGGGTGAGACGACTTTTATTCGTGAGCAAGCTTTCGGTGGTGAGCAATTTACTCAGTCAATATTATCCTTCTATGGCATGTCTTATGATCAAGCTGAGAAAGCAAAGATTGAAGGCGACTTACCACGAAATTATATGTTTGAAGTTTTGTCACCTTTTCAAACTCAGCTATTACAACAAATAAAACGTACGCTGCAGATTTATTGCACTTCCAGCGGTAAAGATAAAGTCGACTACCTCGTATTATGCGGTGGGACATCTAAATTAGAAGGTATGGCTAATTTACTGACGAATGAATTGGGTGTTCACACTATTATCGCCGATCCTTTTCAAGGGTGTTTGCATGCCGATGAGTCTGTTAAAAGTGCGCTGCAACCTACAATCAGCAAATATATGGTTGCTTGTGGCTTAGCATTGAGGAGTTACGGTCAATGGCGAACATAAACCTACTCCCTTGGCGAGAAGAGGCGAGAGAAAAACAAAAGCGCGACTATATTGGTATTTTAGCGGCAGTATTTTTAGCGTCGGCGATTTTAGTCTATGTCGCAGTCTCTTTATTAGATGTTATGACAGATGAGCAAAAAGCACGTAACGCTTATTTGCAATCGGAAATCAGTCTGCTTGAAACACAAATTTCTGAGATCAAGAAAATTACTGAACGTAAGAAAGATATTGAGCGGCGTACAGAAATTATTCTTAATCTACAGCAATCCCGTAATTTGCCTACTCACGTGTTAGATGAGCTTGTTCGAATTGTACCTCCAGGAATATATCTATCTAGCCTAGAGAAAAAGGGCAGTTTGTTGCTGATTGAAGGGCGTAGTGAATCGAACAATAACGTCGCCAACATGATGCGAAAAGTGAAAACTTCCGAATGGTTAACCGATCCTAATATGCAATCGATCGTGACCCAAAATGAAGAGTTACGGCAATTACAGCGTTTTAGTTTGAGAGTCACTATTAAAGGCGCGAGTGTAGATGAGCCTGAGAAAATGACAAAAGGAGCGAGTAAATGAAACTCGATCTAAGTCAATTTAATGATATCGACTTTGAAAATATTGGTGGTTGGCCAAATCAAGTTAAAACCTTTTTCGCGATCCTTTTAGCACTCTGTGTTTTTGCTGCGGGATATTTCTTGGTCGTCTCCGATTCGGTAGATATTTATACCGCAGAGCAAGATAAAGAAGTGCAGCTCAGAGATGATTTCAAGAATAAGTATCAACTTGCGGCAAATTTAAAACTCTACCGAGAGCAGCTAGCGACGATGGAAGTGCAGTTTGCAGAGTTACTGAAGATGCTGCCCTCTGAAAATGAAATGCCAGGTTTGCTAGACGATTTAACTTTTGTCGCTACGGATGCAGGACTCAAAATTAATAGTTTGAATTGGGAGGCCGAAATTCAGCGGGATTTCTATATTGAGTTTCCAATTAAAATGTCTGTGACGGGAGATTACCATCAGCTAGGTAGTATGGTGAGTGGTGTCGCTAAGCTGCCGCGTATCGTTAGCCTCCATGATTTCACCATTAAGCGAGATGAAGCCGGCAACTTAGCAATGGATATCTTAGCCAAGACATACCGCTTTAAAGAAGGGGCTGAATTACCGCCAGAAAAACCTGCTAATAAGGGGAAGAAATAATGAAATTCTTACCTTTGTTAGCCTTGAGTCTTTTTTTAATGGGTTGTGTTGGCGATCGTAGTGATTTAGAGCTATTTGTTACTACAACCAAAGCGCAACACGTTGCTCATATTCCGCCCTTGAAAGAGCCGCCAAGATTTGAGCATTTTGCCTATCAAGCCGAATTAATGCGTAGCCCTTTTGTACCACCTTCGCGTGAGTTAACGGAAGAAGTTGTTGATACCAGCAAAGATTGTTTACAACCGGACTTAAAGCGTCGAAAAGGACGATTAGAAACTTATCCTTTAGATAATTTAAAAATGCGTGGCACCTTAAGTGAAGCCGATACAACTTGGGCGTTAGTTGAAACAAATGACGGCAGTGTTTATCGGATGGGCGTTGGTGAGTATTTAGGTCTGTTTAATGGACGCATTTCTAAAGTTACTTCACAAAATGTCGAAGTAGTAGAATTAATTCCAGATGGTTCAGGTTGTTGGTCCGAAAGGACGAGCAATTTAGAACTTTCTGGAGAATAACGAGCGAAGGATGAGGGAATAATGAAATCTTCTGCCGCGATAAAAGTCCCGTTAATTTCTTCAGGCTTAATCAAGTCTGTTATTGGGATCGCATTGGTATTTGGAATTTTGCCATCGAGTTATGCTGCAAACCGATTAATGGATGTTAAGTACCATGCCTTGGTTGACCACCAGTTAGAGCTAGAGTTGGTATTTGAAGAAGCGGTCACTCCGCCAGTTATTGACTCTAATGCCTCGCCTGCAGAGCTCGTATTAACCTTTGATAATAGTATTTCTGGTTTATCTAAGGATCGCTTACCCATTAATCAAGTCGGTGTAACTGACATGATGACTGAGCAGCAAGATACTCGTCTTAAAGTCACCTTAGGTATGTCCAAAGTGAAACCTTACCAAGGTTCAGTCATGGGCAACTCATATCGACTCACTATTAATGATGAGGTTGCAGGCGCTCAGACTCAGGCAGAAAATCCCTTCGTTAATAGCATTAAAAATATCGATTTTCGTCGTAATGAAAATGGTGGCGGTGAGTTATTGGTCTATTTGAATAACCGCTCTGTTGCCGTTAACGTTGAGCAAGTGGGCGCTAAACTCGAAGTTAAGTTATATAACACTGATATTAATAGTGATCTGCTTTATGTTATGGATGTGAAAGATTTTTCAACGCCAGTAAAAAGCTTCGAGACATTTAAAGAAGATCTAACAACGCGCATTTTAGTTGATATTGCTGGTGAATATGAGTTCAGTTATAAGCAAGAGGATAATCTCTTTAGACTCTCTATGAATAAAGTTGAGAGAGTTGCCGCCAAGAAAGATGTTAAAAAATACAATGGCCGTACTTTATCGCTTAACTTTCAAAATATCCCTGTACGTACTGTTTTGCAGATCATTGCTGACTATAACAATTTTAACTTAGTCACGAGTGATACTGTTGAAGGCAACATCACCTTGAGGTTGGACGATGTGCCCTGGGACCAAGCATTAGATTTGATTCTACAAACCAAAGGCCTAGATAAGCGTATCGAAGGCAACATCTTAATGGTGGCACCGAGCGAAGAGTTGGCTATTCGTGAAAGCCAAAATCTCAAAAATAGGCAAGAAGTTAAAGAGTTAGCACCTTTGTATTCTGAGTACTTGCAAATTAACTATGCCAAAGCGATCGACATTGCTGAGCTGCTGAAAAGCGCAGATTCTAGCTTACTATCGCCACGCGGCTCAGTTGCGGTCGATGAACGTACCAACACTGTACTCGTGAAAGATACGGCAGAAACGATTGAGAACATCCATCGTTTAGTCGAAGTACTCGATATCCCTATTCGTCAAGTACTGATCGAGTCACGTATGGTAACGGTCAAAGATGATGTCTCTGAAGACTTAGGCATACGTTGGGGCGTAACGGATCAGCAGGGCAGTAAGGGAACCTCTGGTACATTAGAAGGTGCTCAGAGTATTGCCAACGGCATCATTCCAACTCCAGACCAACGTTTAAACGTTAATTTGCCTGCGGCAGTGACCAATCCAACAAGTATCGCATTCCACGTTGCTAAGTTGGCAGATGGTACTATTCTTGATTTGGAATTGAGTGCGTTAGAGCAAGAAAATAAGGGTGAAATTATCGCCAGCCCTCGTATTACCACCTCTAACCAAAAGGCGGCTTATATTGAGCAGGGTGTGGAGATCCCTTATGTGCAGTCGACTTCAAGCGGTGCAACCTCGGTCACTTTTAAGAAAGCCGTGTTGTCCTTGCGAGTTACACCACAAATTACACCTGATAACCGCGTTATTTTAGATTTGGAAATCACCCAAGACTCTCAGGGCAAGACGGTTGACACACCAACGGGCCCCGCTGTCGCCATCGATACCCAGCGTATTGGCACTCAAGTGCTAGTTGATAACGGTGAAACCATAGTCCTTGGTGGTATTTATCAGCAAAACTTGATCAGCCGTGTGAGTAAAGTCCCTATTCTCGGTGACATTCCCTTAGTCGGTTTCCTGTTTAGGAACACAACAGACAAAAATGAGCGCCAAGAGCTACTTATTTTCGTAACCCCCAAAATAGTCGGTGAGAAGATCTAAGCACTTGCTATGTATCGACTAAAGCCAGCAGTGATTGCTGGCTTTATTATTACTGGAATACAATTCTTTGCATAAATAGCGCACATGGCTTGCCATAGTAGACCCTAAGCTGAGATAATCCTCGGTCAAGTCTCATAAGAGCAAGGTAACATATAGGTCGGCTTGATGTTGAGTCGATATAGGCATACTTTTCAATAAGATTCAGACGTACAAGAAATGGCTGAAAAACGTAATATTTTTCTGGTAGGCCCTATGGGCGCAGGTAAAAGCACAATTGGTCGCCATCTGGCGCAAATGCTGCATTTAGAATTCCACGATTCGGATCAAGAGATTGAACAACGCACAGGCGCTGATATTGCTTGGGTGTTTGACGTCGAAGGTGAAGAAGGCTTCCGTCGTCGTGAAGCTCAGGTTATTGCTGATTTGTCTGAGAAACAAGGTATCGTCCTTGCCACCGGTGGTGGTTCAGTACAAAGCAAAGATATCCGTAATCATCTGTCTGCTCGTGGCATTGTGGTTTACCTGGAAACCACTATCGACAAACAGGTTGCTCGTACTCAAAGAGACAAGCGACGCCCATTATTGCAAGTGGATGATCCTCGAGAAGTGTTGGAGAATCTTGCAGAGATCCGTAATCCATTGTACGAAGAAATTGCCGATGTGATTGTCAAAACCGATGATCAAAGCGCAAAGATCGTCGCAAATCAGATCATTGAGCAATTAGGTTTTTAGGCAGAATTTATGAAGCAAATTCAGGTTGATTTAGGTGTACGTAGTTATCCCATTTACATTGGCCAGAATTTGATGAGTGATGGCGAGACTTTGTCTCGCTACCTGCTTAAAAAACGTATTCTTATCGTCACCAATGAAACTGTCGCGCCTTTGTATCTTAAACAGATACAAGAGACGATGGCTTCGTTTGGTGAGGTAGAGAGTGTTATCCTTCCCGATGGCGAACAATTCAAAGACTTAGCACATCTAGATACTATTTTTACTGCACTGCTGCAGCAAAACTATGGTCGAGATTCTGTGCTGGTGGCTTTGGGTGGCGGCGTGATTGGTGATATGACGGGCTTTGCCGCGGCATGTTATCAACGTGGGATCGATTTTATTCAAATTCCGACAACTTTATTGTCGCAGGTGGATTCTTCCGTCGGCGGTAAAACGGCTGTTAACCATCCTCTTGGTAAAAACATGATTGGGGCCTTTTATCAGCCACAAATCGTGCTTATCGATACTTTATGTTTACATACGCTTCCAGCGCGCGAGTTTGCGGCGGGAATGGCGGAAGTCATCAAGTATGGCATCATGTGGGATGCTGATTTTTTTCAATGGCTTGAAGATAATGTAACGGCGCTAAAAACCTTAGATGCCGAAGCATTAGTTTATGCTATCTCTCGTTGCTGTGAGATTAAAGCCGATGTTGTTAGCCAAGATGAAACTGAGCAGGGCGTGCGTGCTTTGTTGAATCTGGGTCATACCTTTGGTCACGCGATTGAAGCCGAAATGGGCTACGGTAATTGGCTACATGGTGAAGCCGTGTCAGCTGGCACAGTCCTTGCTGCTAAAACAGCTAAGGCACTGGGGCTTATAGATGAGTCAATAGTTTGTCGTATCATACAGTTACTACAAGCTTTTGATCTTCCAGTGAGTGCGCCGGAATCTATGGATTTCGACAGTTTCATTCAACATATGCGACGCGATAAAAAAGTTTTAGGTGGTCAGATTCGACTGGTGCTCCCAACGGCAATAGGCCGCGCGGATGTGTTTAGTCAAGTCACAGAATCTACCCTTGAACAGGTTATTCGCTGCGCATAAAAACTGTGTGGTGGGCGAGTGACGTTTCAGGGTTCTGTCTTGCTTCCTTCTCAGGAAGCCCTCATACAAAGAATGCATCATGTTGCCAGTTATAGCGATCAGCTGCTGGTGCTTTCTGGTGTCAGCGGTTCAGGAAAAACGACCTTAGTTACCGGATTAGCGACCGATTTTGACGAGTCAAATGCGGCATTTGTGATTTGTCCTATGCATGCCGATAACGCTGAGATACGCCGCAAAATTCTAGTCCAGCTAATTTCATCCCCTATTTTTGACGACGACATTCCCCTCGCCGATACCCTGTTACGGCTTGCGAGCACGCAAACTAAACCCCTACATATCATTATCGATGATGCGCATTTATTGCCTAAGGCGCTATGGGCTGAGTGTATTATTCTCAATCAGATCCAGTGTGCGGGTAAGAATATTGCCGTCACGCTCACGGTTCCACCGGCATTCTTAGCGGACCTATTGCCACAATTACCCGAGCAATTGCGGCGGCAAATATTACCTATCAGTATTGAGCCGTTAGCCATGCCAGAGCGTGAAGCTTTGTATCAAACATTACTGAGATACAGCGATCAAAACCCTTTTACGCCAAGGGAAATCGTACGCAGTCAGCTTGAGAAGCAAACGGGTACGCCGCAAGAAGTGGTCAATCTGTTAGATAAAGCCTTGCATAGCCCGCAAGAGAAAACATCTTCTTGGATGAAATATAAAGCTGTGATGGTGACAGCTGTGAGCATGTTGTTAGCGCTAGGTATTTGGCTTGGTGTTACTCAACCATTTTCTGAAGAGCAAGCCATAGAGACTGCGACTTTTCCTGCGATAGATTCACCCGCTTTCTTGTCCTATGGGCAAAAAATCTTAGCCCCCTATTTTGCTCTGCGCGCTGAACAATTAAAGTTTGCGGCCGTAACCGTGAAAGTTAACGAACTAGATACATCCAAAGCCAAAACAGAACAGGCTGTCGATCCATTAAGTGAATTTCATGGTGAGGCACCACATCCAGAGCCTGATGATGCAGCCTTAGTGAGTGTTGGTGAAGTGAGTAGCAAGTCTTTTGGTGATGATGAGCCTCAAGCTAAAATGGTAGATGTTCAGTCTCCAGCGCCAGAGGCTGCAAAGGTTGATAAAACAGTTTTGGAACCGCAAAAGCCACTCAAAGGTTATACCGTACAAATAGCGAGTGTTGCTCAGTTAGATACCCTGAGTTCGACATTAAAGAGTCTTGAGAATGTCGAGGGCGTTCGAGTCGCAAAGTATAAACAGCGGTGGGTTGTTCTCGTTGGTCACTACAGCAGTAGCAAATTGGCTTCGAATGCGGCGGCTCAATTGGTTAAGGAGTATCGTTTTGAGCAACCTTGGGTCAGAAAATGGGCCGATTTGAAAGATTATCAAGTAGAAGAAAGTCTCTCAAATCGTGAAATTTCAGAATAAACAGAGTACAATCATGACCTTTATTTTTGTCGGCATTCATCAAGTTAAATGATAAAAAAACACAGAGCCTTCCTTAAGTGGGCTGGCGGTAAATTTAAATTGGTGGATGATTTAGCCAGTTATTTACCCGCAGGAGACCGTTTGGTCGAGCCGTTTGTGGGTGCAGGATCCGTTTTCTTGAATACGGATTATCCTAGCTACCTGCTCTGTGACATTAATCAGGACTTGATCGAGTTATATCAGATAGTGAAGCATCAACCAGAAGCATACATTGCCGCAGCTAAAGCATTGTTTGTCGATGAGATGAATCAAAAGGAAGCTTACTATCAGGTGCGAACCGACTTTAATAAATGTCGCGACCCTTTCCAGCGTTCTGTGTATTTTCTTTATTTAAATCGCCATGGTTTTAATGGCTTATGCCGTTATAACCGTAAGGGTGGCTTCAATGTGCCCTTCGGCTCCTATAAAAAACCTTATTTCCCCGAAAAGGAAATCTGGGCCTTTTCTGAAAAAGCGCAACGTGCTGAGTTTAAATGCATTGGTTACGAAAAAGCCTTTGAGCAGACACGCAGTGGCGATGTTATCTATTGCGATCCACCTTACGCACCGTTATCTACTACATCCAGTTTCACGACATATGTTGGCGCAGGTTTTAGTTTAGACGATCAAGCACTGCTGGCTCGTCATTCGCGCCATACCGCGTTAGAGCGTGGTATTCCGGTATTGATTAGTAATCACGATATTCCATTAACTCGCGAGTTATATCGCGGCGCGCATTTAGCGAAAATTCAAGTGCAACGCAACATTAGCCAAAATGGCAGTGGTCGTAACAAAGTGGATGAGTTGATGGCGCTATATGATGAAAACTACGATCCAAAAGACGACTAGTTTCAACATAAATAACGTTTAGCTAAGCACTTGTCCTACGAGAAACATCAGACTTGCCACTAGGATAACAGCTAACACTATGCCCATCACTATGTAGGGCAATGGGGAACTGGTTTGAAAATCTTTTTTACGATTTTCGCTAGTTTGTACCCCGAAAAAGGCGGCAACGGTACTGTGGAATACTTGCCAAATGCGGCTAAGCATTAATAGGCGAGATGCGACGTAGTGGGCTTGAGATCATCCATAGGTTTATCTTGATGACCATGTAATAGCTCAAGTAGATCGACAAAGTGGAACTGACTCGAACGGTTTTTACCTGTAAGCCACGTTTTCCAGCTTAAGGTTTGTGCTTGATCGGCGCAGCGATTATTAGGGTGGCTACTGGGCAGTGCATTGTTGTAACGAGTGTCATTGCTACAAGCGCAAGATGCAGTTTCGGTATTTTCCGTAAGTTTTTCAACGCCAAAAGCTAGCGTGGCCACTACAACTGCAGTAAATGCCAACATCATAGATGACTTGAATGTCACCGACCTAACATAGTGTGAAAACTGACTAAACCGTTCCATCATAACGCTTCCTTTGGAATGAACCAGCACTGCGCCTCGAGTATAACAAACTCGCTTAGTTTATGAACAAAAAATTATCAATTCCAGCCAAAATGCTCGGAAATATTAGCTTATTTTACCGAATCTAAGCCCCAATTTACTGCGATAGCTGCAGAGTGTGCTGCTTTGCTGACATAGGCATAGCGGATCAATTGCCAGAAATGTGGCTTTAGCTATAGAGGCTTAGCTTGGCTCAGGGTAAAATAAGGCACTTTTTATCCAAATAGCAGCGAGTGTTTTATGCGTCCATTCTTGATTGCTCCATCAATTTTATCTGCCGATTTTGCCCGTTTGGGTGACGATGTAAAAGCTGTGTTAGATGCGGGAACCGACGTAGTACATTTTGATGTGATGGATAATCACTATGTTCCTAACTTAACGATTGGCCCTATGGTGTGCCAGGCACTGCGTAACTACGGTATTACCGCTGATATTGATGTGCATTTGATGGTCAAGCCGGTTGACCGTATCGTGCCTGATTTTGCTAAAGCGGGCGCGTCTATTATTACTTTCCACCCAGAAGCCTCTGAGCACGTCGATCGCACTCTTCAGCTCATCAAAGAGTGCGGTTGCAAGGCGGGTCTCGTGTTTAATCCTGCGACACCACTGCATTATCTTGACCATGTGATGGATAAACTCGACGTGATCCTATTGATGTCAGTGAACCCTGGTTTTGGTGGTCAATCCTTTATTCCATCAACCTTAGATAAGCTGCGCCAAGTGCGTGCGCGTATTGATGCCAGTGGGTTCGATATTCGCTTAGAAGTCGATGGCGGCGTTAAGGTCGACAATATCGCCGAAATCGCGGCCGCCGGTGCGGACATGTTTGTTGCGGGCTCGGCTATTTTCGGCAAGCCCGATTATAAGGCCGTTGTTGATGAGATGCGTGCCGAACTTGCTAAAGTTGGGGCATAGCCATGTGGGATAAGATTAAAGCGATTGCGTTTGATCTAGATGGCACGCTGATTGACAGTGTGCCTGACCTAACCGTTGCCACGCAGGAAGCCTTAGCCGAGTTAGGTTTGAAGAGCTGCTCTGAGGCCCAAGTGCGTACTTGGGTCGGTAACGGCGCCGAAATGTTAATGCGCCGTGCTATGAGTCATGCTTTGGGTACGGATGTTGAGCAGACTGCGCTTGATACGGCCATGCCGATTTTTATGCATCATTATCAAGAAAATCTTGAAAAGCACAGTGCGCTGTATAGCGACGTGCATCAAGTGCTGCAAACTTTGTTTGATGCAGGCTTTAAGTTAGCGGTTGTCACTAATAAACCCTATCGTTTTACCATGCCATTACTCAATGCCTTTGGGATTAACGACTTTTTCAGCTTAGTGTTAGGTGGCGATACCTTAGCTAAGATGAAGCCTGACCCTTTGCCGCTGCAGCATTTATTGCATGAGTGGCAATTGGAGAAAACTGAGTTATTGATGGTCGGCGATTCTAAAAACGACATTTTAGCGGCGAAAGCGGCTGGGATAGCGTCAATCGGCTTGACCTACGGCTACAACTACGGTGAAGATATTGGGCTCAGTGGCCCAGATGCCGTATGTGAGCAATTTAGTGAGATTCTGAACTGGGTAAAACCTACCAAGTAATGGAGGGTTACCTGTTCTTTAGTCGATTTTTTTAGTCTTTTTATATATAGATAGTGGAGCAATGACGTAATGACCAAACCCATAGTACTCAGCGGTGCACAGCCGTCCGGCGAATTAACCATAGGTAACTACATGGGTGCATTGCGTCAATGGGTTGCGATGCAAGATAGCCACGACTGCCTGTATTGTGTAGTTGATTTGCATGCCATTACCGTGCGCCAAGATCCTAAAGCATTGCGTGAAGCGTGTTTAGATACCTTAGCCCTGTATTTGGCCTGTGGCGTAGATCCTAAAAAGAGTACAGTGTTTATCCAGTCACAGGTGCCACAACATACGCAATTGGGTTGGGCATTAAACTGCTATACCCAAATGGGCGAGTTGAGCCGCATGACTCAGTTTAAAGATAAATCACAAAAGCACGCTAACAACATCAACGTGGGTTTATTTGGCTACCCAGTGTTGATGGCGGCGGATATTCTGATTTATCAAGCGAACGAAATCCCTGTTGGCCAAGATCAGAAACAACACCTTGAGTTAACACGTGATATCGCTACTCGTTTTAACAATGCCTATGGTGATACTTTCACCATTCCTGAGCCTTTTATTCCTGAGCTTGGCGCTAAAGTCATGTCACTGCAGGAGCCGCTAAAGAAGATGTCTAAGTCAGACGATAACCGTAATAACGTTATCGGCCTGCTAGAAGATCCGAAATCAGTGCTGAAGAAGCTGAAAAAAGCCATGACAGACAGTGATGAGCCGCCAGTCGTGCGTTTTGATGTGGATAATAAACCGGGTGTTTCTAACCTGCTGAGTCTCATGTCGGGTGTGACAGGGCAAAGCATTGCGAGCCTAGAAGCCGAGTTTGAAGGCAAGATGTATGGCCATTTGAAAGGTGCAGCAGGTGAAGCGGTTGTGAGTATGTTAGAGCCACTGCAAGAGCGTTACCGCGCGATTCGTAGCGATCGCGCTTACTTAGACCAAGTGATGAAAGCTGGTGCACAGAGTGCGCAGGCGCGCGCCGAAGTGACCCTGAAGAAAGTGTATGAGAAGATTGGTTTGTTAGTGTAATCAATCGATCGATAAATTAAGCCGACGTTCGCGTCGGCTTTTTTGTGCCTGTAAATTCATCCTAAGCCTGTGATTTTAGCCAAGATGAGAAAGCGGCAATCGCAGGTTCTGATAAACGGCGTTGCTTACAAAAGAAGGTAAATTCAAATCCGGTATGCACATCGGGCAGATTCAAGGCGACTAAACGCCCCGTTGTGATATCGCCAGCCACCATAAAGTCCGGCGCTAGGGCTAAGCCTTGGCCAGCAATCGCCGCTTCAATCGCCATCACAATATGACTAAACACATGCTGTTGTTCGTTATCGAGTGGTATTTGGTGCGCCGATGACCACTTATGCCAGTCGAGTCCGAGCGGGCCTTCATCAACCACCAGTAGAGCTTGTTGCTGGAAATTACTCAGGCTTATGTCGCGCCATTTAAGGTAAAAACTGGGGCTGCATACAGGAATTAAACGCTCTTTGTGCAGTAACTGTTGCCAATAGCCACGTTGATTTAGCTTACCGGCGATGAAGATATCCGCGGTGCTGGTG
Organism: Shewanella sp. SM20; assembly: GCF_025654545.1. Taxonomy (NCBI): domain Bacteria; kingdom Pseudomonadati; phylum Pseudomonadota; class Gammaproteobacteria; order Alteromonadales; family Shewanellaceae; genus Shewanella; species Shewanella sp. SM20. The sequence goes on from NZ_JAKKRK010000020.1 coordinate 29,686, forward strand.
CTTAGGTCAGGATCTTGGGTGATCATCTCGAGGCGAATTTTCACGCTCGGATATTGGCGGCGAAAATCGGCGAGTCTTGGGATCAACCATTTTACTGAGAATGAGCTGTAAACGGCTAGGCAGAGCTGTTGATTTGGCGTATCGCGTACTTTTAAGTTGAGGTCGCTTAACTCGTTGAATATCCTCTCTAACTCTAAAAATAGTCCGTGCCCCTTAGGCGTTAACTGCAGTTTACGCCCCTGACGGTCGAACAGTAGCTCGCCAAAATACTCTTCTAATACTCGCACTTGGTGCGACACTGCACTTTGGGTGATGCACAGTTCATCGGCGGCCTTAGAAAAATGCTGCTGTCTGGCGGCAGCTTCAAACACTTGTAGAGCGCGTAATGGCGGGAGCTTTCTCATGATTTTCAATATCTAAAGGCTTTAGTATGAATTTAATTCATCTAGCATGAGAAAGCATCATTTCAGCTTAAGTTTTGCGAGGATTATCATGCCGCCATTGAGATTTATGGATGTTAAAAAATGCAACGCCCAGTAGTTATTGGTTTGATTTTATTGATAGTAGGTAACCTATTCAGTGCCTTCTATGATGTATCGATCAAGTGGTTACCGGACGATGCGAGTGCCTCGACTTTCCTCCTTGTCAGGCAAATCTCTTCAGTATTTATGTTGTTGCCAGTGTGGCTGTATTCGCAGCGTCCGATGACGACACATATCTCAGTTCACCTTTGGCGTGCCAACATAGGCTCAGTTGGCGCGCTTTTTTTAATTATTGGCTTAATGGCATTACCGCTCGCGACAGTTAGCTCATTGTTTTACTCCGCACCGCTAATGATTATTTTGATGGGGTATTTCTTCCTGAGCGAGAGGATCACCGCTGTTCAGACAATCTGTACTGGCTTAGGTTTTGTCGGCATCTTGATTATCCTGCGACCGAGTGAAATGAACTGGTTCGGCATTGCTGTGCTGTTTTCTGCTTTTACCTTTGCAGTGAATCAGTTAGCACTTAAAAAAGTGCCCCATGCTGAGCATCCCGTGCTAACACTAATGCTATATAACTTGTTGGGTATTCCGGCAACTTTAGTGATTGCAGCGTTTCAGGGGATTGAGGGTTTGAGTTGGGAGCTGGTGGGCGTGGCCTTGCTGAGCAACGCATTTTTATTGGTTTATCACTGGTTTTGTGTGCTGGCTTACCGCAAGGCCCAGGCGAGTGATATCGCGATTGCGGAATACACAGGCTTGTTGTTTATTGTCTTTTTAGGCTGGTTGTTGTTCGATGAATGGTTGGATAACTTAAGTTGGCTCGGTGCCGCCTTAATCGTATTGCCTTCGTTGTTTTTACCTTGGCTAGGATCGCTCCTATCAAAATCGGCACCTAAGATAGCGGATACACTCACGGGAAAATAACAGCGAGGGTTTAAGCCTAAGTGGGCGAGTTGGCTCACCACTTAGGCTCAAGTTTTAAATAGGTAAACTGCAAAATTACTTAGCATACTCAAATACTTTCACCACTTTACGCACGCCAGCAGTATTACGGGCGATATCAACAGCTAAGTCTGCTTGTGAGCGATGAATAACCCCCAGCAGGAAGACTTCACCATTTTCAGTGATGACTTTAATGCGAGTCACATCCAAATCTTTTTCGTTCAGCATGCGGCCCTTCACTTTGGTTGTTACCCAAGTGTCATTGCTGCGGGTGGTGAAAGAGGTTGGATTGCCAATGCGGATTTGATTATGTATTTTGCCGCCGAGCTTAAGATCTTGTACGACCTTGATGGCTTTATCCCTTAACGTAGAGTTAGGGGCTTGGCCTATCATAAGTACATTGCCATTGACGGATACACCTGTGATATTTGTTTGTTTTTTAAGATCTTCTTGCTCTAGCAGTGCGCTGGTGATCTTAAAATCAGTATTGGTATCATCAAGCTGAGTCTTAACAGTACGTTCGTCGTTGGCCATCATAGCGCCACTGACTGCGCCCACCATAACGGCACCGGCGCAGCCTTGAAGCAGCAAGCAAACCATTAACAGCGGGGCAGCGTGTCTCATTGCTGCTCGTCCTGTGGGAAGAGGGTGCGGTCAATATTGTCACACAGGCAATGGATCACCAGTAAGTGCACTTCTTGGATACGTGCAGTGACATTTGAAGGTACGCGGATTTCCACATCGTTCACGCTCAGTAGGCCAGCCATAGCGCCACCATCTTTACCTGTTAGCGCTACGATAGTCATGTCGCGGCTTAATGCGGCTTCAATGGCTTTAATCACGTTACCTGAGTTACCACTGGTCGAGATTGCTAGCAGAATGTCGCCCGGTTGACCTAAGGCAAAAATCTGTTTTGAGAAAATCTCATCATAGCTATAGTCGTTGGCGATAGCTGTGATGGTTGAGGTATCGGTAGACAGAGCGATGGCCGGTAAGGGTGGACGTTCAATCTCGTAGCGGTTTAGCAATTCTGCTGAGAAATGTTGCGCATCGCCAGCACTGCCGCCGTTACCGCAAGCAAGGATTTTATTGCCACCCAAAAGACAGTGCACCATCATCTCGGCCGCTTTGGCGATGGATTCTGGCAGTGCTTCGGCTGCATCGATTTTTGTCTGGATAGATTCAGTAAAGCTGTCTTTAATGCGTTCTAACATGGATAAATCCTTTCAGGATAAAGTGTTGCTATCATGCCATATTTCCACAAGCGTGTTGAGGCACAGACGTTAAAATAATTTGTGTAGTCACTCTTTCACTATTGGCACTTAAAAGGCATCGACTAGCCAATGAATTTGCTCGGCTTCCATGGCGATGACATCGAAACGACAGGGCACATCGAGTCTATTGAGTTGTAAATAGTGGCTAGCCGCTTTGCGAATTCGCGAAATCTGCGCGCTGCTCAGGGCCTGTAATGCGCCGCCATATTGATTTGCCGAACGATACTTCACTTCGACAAATACCCAATGGTTTTTATGGCGCATGATTAAATCAATTTCCCCAAACGGATAGCGGACATTACGTTCGACAAAAGTTAAGCCTTGTTGTTCAAGGTAACGTTGGGCGTGCGATTCTGCCTGCTGTCCGAGTGTCATAACTGGCGGAAGCTACCTCTTTCATAACGTCCCCAGCTTAATTGGCGGTTGACTATACCATCTGGACTGACAGATAAAGCACCACTGCGACCATTGAATTGATAGCCTGTGAATGAGCGCATTTGCGCCAAACGGCCGATCAAATCCATTGCATCATAACCCATAACAAACAAACGTTTCTGACTGTTATTCCAGCCCGAAAATAGTGTGTTGACCATCAGATTTTCTTCGCCGTTTTGCATTAGCCAAGGTGCGTCGCTTAGGGTCAGGTTATTTAAATCCTGCGCCGTTTGTGTGCTTTCATTTTCAACTCGGCTGCGGCTTGAGGTATATAAAGGCACAGGTTGTGTGAAAACGCTAAAGTTTACGTCGATAAAGGCCTTGAGCAGGGTTAGATCCTGTGGCGTTGAAATCATATAAATGGCATCAATATCTTGGCGCGAGCGGAAGTCGGCTTGTACTGAATTGCCTAACAGCTCTTTAATACGGGCGATCCGCTCTTGGCTATCGCGCACGCCAAGGGCATCTTGTACTGTGGTGCGCATTTTATCACCGCCATCGAAGTAGTGAACTTCGACAGGGTTATCGCTCTTCTTTTTCCATGCTTGAATAAAGCTTTCGGCCATGCGTTTGCCAAGGGCATCGTTACTGGCCAGCAGTAACGGCATAGTTACACCATCTTGATATAAATGCTCCGCCGCATCGGCCGCCTCTTGTGCGGGAGATAATGCAAAGTAGAACTTATTCGGATCGGGGGTGAACTTATCTACTTGATTTAAAAATAGTTGTGGCACAGGCGTAGCAGGTGCTGTATTGGCCGTTTTGTCTGGGTTAGCAGTATTAGTCACCGTATTGGTGGCGGCTGTGTTTGCCGCATTGATCACTTGCAGTTGTTCAATTTCCGTAGGCAATAATGGGCCAATAATAAATTCGGCTCCCGCAGTTAGCGCCTGTTGGTAAGCGCTGGCAGCATCGTTTGCCGTGTCATAAAAGTTGACTGCGACTTGGTCATTTTGCTTGGCCATGTAACTGGCTAATATGCCTTGGCGAATTGCATTGGCAGCGTTAGCTCTTGGGCCCGTCAGCGGCAACAGCACCGCAATGTTTTTTGGCGTAAATGGCTTAGCATTTAAGGCTCTGTCAAGATCGGCGGGTAGCTTAGCCGCTGCAGGATGATAAGGATTTTGTTTCTGCCATTCGCCTAAGTAGCGTACCAACTGTGTCGGATCGACAGCATAATGCTTCGCGATATAAGCCAGTTGCAACCAACCCGTAAACACAGGAGTCTTAGCATCTTGGGTAAAGGCTTTTAAGGTTTGTTCGTGCATTGGCTGCAGAACTTGCCAAATCGCGTTATTCACCTCGTTGGCTTGGGCGGGGGGCAAGTAAGTCGTCAGTAAACTCAGTTCACGCACTTGCTCAATAGGCTGTTTATTCAATTGGTATAAATGCGCCTTGAATTGGTGATAAGCCGTCATCTGCCAGCTTGGCAAACTCCAATTGCTTGGATAATTCAGAACTTTAAGTGCATCACTATAGGTGGACGTGTGTTCAAGCACGCGCGCGGTCAAGTATTTATGTTCGGCCAGAAATGTTGGGCTCTGATTCAAGCTTGGCTGTATCGATTTTAGTAGCTTCTGCGCCGCTGCGTAGTCGTTGGCATTGATATAGGCATGGGCTGCGAGCAGCAGATTAGTATCGCGCTGCTGCGGATCTTTGCTATTGGCGGCTTGTGCCAAATACACATTGGCCGACAAAGGTGCGGATGCTAAAGAGGTAGCCACTGTGGGTGCAGTTCCGGTCGAGGTGGGCGTTGAAGTGCCACAACCCGCCAAGATTACCGATAAAATGGCCACGGAAACGAACTTAGTTGTATTCAGGCTTTTTAACACTGGGCTTCACTCTGGTAAGATGCAGCCTCTAGTTTAACCTTCTCTCGCGCTTGACGAAAGTCTTGGCACTGTCATTACAGAGGTATATATGGACCAAAGCGTCGCACTCTACATAGTTCCTACTCCCATAGGTAATTTGGGCGATATGAGCTCACGGGCAATAGAGGTGCTGAATCAGGTTTCATTGATCGCCTGTGAAGATACTCGCCACAGCGGTAAGTTATTGAGCCACTTTGGTATTACCACAAAAACTACGGCGCTGCATGACCATAACGAGCGCGCTCGTGCCCAGTGGATTGTCGATCAGCTTGCGGCTGGGTTGTCGATTGCATTAATTTCAGATGCGGGTACCCCGTTGATTTCCGATCCGGGTTATCACTTGGTTTCCCATGTGCGCCAATCTGGGTTTAATGTGATCCCCTTACCCGGCCCTTGCGCGGCAATTACCGCCCTGAGCGCCTCGGGTTTGCCATCGGACCGTTTTTCTTTCGAAGGTTTTCTGCCCTCAAAAGAAAAAGCCCGCGCCGATAAGTTATTGGCACTGAAAGAAGATCCGCGCACGCTGATTTTTTATGAATCACCGCACCGCATCGAGCATAGCTTAACGACTATGGCCGAAGTGCTGGGCGGTGATCGCCATGTCGTCATGGCGCGTGAAGTGACCAAAACCTTCGAAACTTTTTTATCCGGTCCTGTCTCAGAGGTGCTTGCCACCGTAAGTACTGACCCGAATCAGCAGAAGGGTGAAATCGTGCTTATGGTGCATGGCTACCATTTGAGTGATGACGAAGCGATTCCCACCGTCGCTATTAATACGCTCAAACTCTTATGTGAGGAATTGCCATTGAAGAAAGCCGCAGCAATTGCCGCGCAAATTCATGGACTTAAAAAGAACGCTCTGTACAAATACGGTCTAGAGTCTGATTTATAAGCGCTAAAACGGTTACGTGCGGATTATCTGTGGTGCATCAGGGTGGCTTAGGCTATAATCCGCGCCGAGTTGGCCAGACAGTCGCCGCGTTCGCAAGAACGGGGAGGAAAGTCCGGGCTCCAAAGAGCGGGGTGCCAGGTAACGCCTGGGCGGTGCGAACCGACGACAAGTGCAACAGAGAGTAGACCGCCTACCTGATTTATCAGGTCGGTAAGGGTGAAAGGGTGCGGTAAGAGCGCACCGTGCGGCTAGCAATAGTTCGTAGCAAGGTAAACTCCACCCGGAGCAAGACCAAATAGGGTTCCGTATGGCGTGGCTCGCGTTGGAACCGGGTAGGTCGCTTGAGCCTGTGAGCGATTGCAGGCCTAGATGAATGACTGTCCAAGACAGGACCCGGCTTATCGGCCAACTCACCTCATTCAACAAAAAGCCTGTTTGTCGTAATGACAAACGGGCTTTTTGTTATCTAGCGTTAGGTTTATTCGCTGTATTTTGTTTGTTGTTGCGCCATTGCAGTGGCGAGCATCCATGTTGTTTCTTAAAGGCTTTTGAAAATGCACTACAATCGTGGTAGCCCAGCGCGGCACTGATAGCGGTAATACTCATTTGACTCGCACTAAGGTACCAACAAGCTTTAGTTCCCTTAACATGTGCCACAAGATCCTTAAAACTTATGTTTTGCGTTGTCAGGTGGCGTTGTAGGGTTCTTTTATTCATCTTGAGTACGGTAGAAATACTGTCCAGTAATGACTGATTGGTTTCTATTCCCTGTGAAATTAAGCTAATTATTTTGCGTTCGAGGTTATCAAAGGGTTGGGTTGCAAGATTAATGTAATTTTCTAAATATTGACTTCTCTCTTTGCTATTGAATATTACGGGATAATCGAGATATTTTTTATCAAAAATAATTCTATCTGCATCTTGATTGAATTTTACATCCGTTTTAAAAATGTGGCGATAAATTTTAATGTCAGAAATTGCACTATGGGATAATTCAAGCCTGATGGCATTAAATTGATTCCCTATGAATAAAGTCAGCATCCTGTAACATGCCCCCAGCGCTAATTCTTTGACTTGTTTTAATGGGATGGTATTGGTTGCGTATTCAAAGCGAGTGATGGATGCGGTATTGCCTATTTCACTTAATATCCAATTTTCTGCGGGAGAGTGGGCAGACATATATCGCTGCACCGTATAGATTGCTTCTTTTATTGTGTTGCAACTCGCCATTAATAATCCTAAAGGCCCAAGCATCTCAATATTTTGTCGCTGTGATAGTGTGAGTCCCAAATGGGGCATATTAAGTTGATCGGCACTAATTTCTAGTAGCTTTTGCATTGAATTGAATGAAATGAGTTTTTCATGGGTTTTAAGATCGTCAATGCATAAGTTCACCTGTTTTAACAGCGCATGAGTATCACCCTGTAAAGATGTCATTAGCTCGGCATAACCTTGAAGAGATCCGCTGCGGATCAAATATTCCTGCTCCATTGGCCTCTTTCCTCGGCACAGTTTTGCTGTCTTATATTTTCCATAAAATCCACTGCGAAATTGTTACATCACTGTTTTTATTGTTTATTTCATGTTTTTAAATGTCGTCAAATGACAAGAATTTTGAATTAGCAAAGCGTAATCTAAATGTTGTTACCTTACAAGGCAGGTTGGACTAATAACAATAACAAGGCGAGGCTTAGGATGCAATTTGACATAATTATCAAAAATGGACTCTATTTTGATGGCATGGGGAATACTGCCACAATTCAAAATATCGGTATTAAATCCGGCAAGATTATGCGAGTGAGCGATACGGCTCTAGATGAATCTCAAAGTCACCGAGTGATAGACGCCAATCACAAGTGGGTCATGCCTGGTTTTATTGATAGTCATACACATTATGATGCAGAGCTTATCGTAAGCCCGAGCCTATCTGAGTCAGTGCGTCATGGGGTAACGACGGTGCTGGTGGGTAGTTGTTCATTGAGCATGATTTGCAGTGATTATGAAGATGCCGCCGATATCTTTACCCGAGTAGAGACTGTGCCGAGGGAAAAAGTGTTACCTATTTTAAAGCAGCATAAAACCTGGAGTACACCTAAGGAATGGGTTGATTTTGTTAAGGGGCATCCGCTTGGACCAAATGTCATTACTATGTTGGGTCATAGCGATTTAAGAGTCGGTGTTATGGGGCTATTAAGGGCCACCGATCGTAATGTTGTGCCTAGTGCTAGTGAAATCAAAAAGATGGAGGACTTGCTCGAGGAAGCGTTAGAGATTGGTTTCATTGGACTGTCGACTATGCGGTTAAAGTGGGACAAATTGGATGGTGATAGGGCTTGGTCTAAAAGCTTGCCGAGTACCTATGCGCCATGGAAAGAGATCTCGCGTCTAAATGCGCTGGTGCGCAAGTTTGATCGTGTGCATCAAGGGGCGCCGAATGCTGCCGCTATATTGCAAGTTAATCAGTATATGCGTGAATGCATGGGACTGTTTAAAAAGCCGTTAAAAACAACGTTAATTAGTCGAATGGATCTAAAGGGCAGTGTTTATTTAAGCAAGATCACTAATATTGCGGCGCAAGTGACTAATTTCTTTAGGGGGGATTTTCGCTGGCAAGTGTTGCCTACTCCTTTTACCGTTTATGCCGATGGCATTGATGTGGTGTTCTTTGAAGAGTTTGGCGCGGGTGAGATGGCTTTAAACTTAAAAGCCGAAGTGGAGCGTAACGCATTATTAAAAGATGAAACCTATCGCAGAAACTTCAGGAAGTTTTATGGGGAAAAGTTAAGTCCGAGAGTGTGGCAGCGGGATTTTGGCGACGCGATTATTTTAGATTGTCCCGATAATAGCATCATAGGCAAAAACTTTTCTGAGGTGGCTAAGAGCCGTAATGTGCATGTTGTTGATCTATTTCTTGATTTAGTCGTTGAATTTGGCACTAAGCTGCGCTGGTACACTACAGTCGCGAATCATCGAAAAGACGTGCTGAAGAAAATGGTCGGGGATGATAAGTCGCTGATCACCTTTAGCGATGCTGGTGCGCATATCCGAAATATGGCTTTTTATAATTTACCGCTAAGAATGCTGAAGTTAGTTAAAGAAAGCATGGATGAAGGTAAAGCAATTATGACCATGGAAAAAGCGGTGTCGAAGATGACTGGTGATCAGGCCGATTGGTTTGGTATTGACGCTGGGAAAATTCGTCAAGGTGATCGAGCTGATATTGTCATTATTAATCCTGAGTATTTTAATTTGGATTTAGAGCAGGTCAGTTGGGCTGAAATGGAAAACTTTGATTTACAACGTTTGGTCAATCGAAATTCACATCTAGTTGATACCGTAATAATTAATGGCAACATAGCTTTTGAAAATGATGAAATTAATCATGATTTAGGTGTGGTCAATGCATTTGGTCAGTATTTACCCGCAAAGTAATTTATAAAATTATCTCATTAGGGTGATATCAAATATTGAACGATGGCACAAAGCCTTGTGGAAATGTGTAGAGCTTCTGTAGATGGGAACGGTTTTAATTACAGAGTGCAGGTTATTATATTAATCGATGGCTGCGGGATAAAAAATAATAAATTTATTATCACAGCAAGGAGAGGGAAAGGATTATGCACATGCAGAAAAAATTACTTACCACAGCGGTGACGTTAATCTTGGGCGGTAATATAACTAATATCTACGCTGCAAATAAACCGAATATATTAGTGATTATGGGCGATGATATTGGTTATTGGAATCTCAGTACCTTTAACCAAGGTATGCTGGGTTACAGCACACCTAATATTGACAGGATCGCCAAAGAAGGCGCCAAGTTTACATCCTATTATGCTCAGCAGAGTTCGACAGCGGGCCGCTCGGCATTTATTACTGGACAAATGCCTATTCGTACTGGGCTGAGTAAAGTTGGTTTTCCAGGGGCGAAGGTGGGTATTTCAGAGCAAGATCCGACCATGGCTACTTTGTTGCGAAATCTGGGCTATGCCACGGGCCAATTTGGTAAAAATCATTTGGGCGATCGGGATGAGTATTTGCCAACTCGACATGGATTCGATGAGTTTTACGGCAATTTATATCACCTCAATGCCGAGGAAGAACCGGAGAATGCGGATTATCCTAAAGATCCCGCGTTTTTGAAAAACTTTGCGCCAAGAGGGGTGTTGAAAGCAACCGCAAAAAGTGCCGAAAAAGACAGTCCTAGGGGCAGCGTAGCGCCAACTCCGGGTGATGTGGTTGATACTGGCCCTTTAACGCGTAAGCGCATGGAAACAGTAGATGATGAGTTCATGTCTGCTGCTGCTGATTTTATGACCCGTCAAGTGAAGGCTGATAAGCCATTCTTTATGTGGGTGAATCCTTCTAGAATGCATAATTGGACGCATGTTCCCCCTGAATACAAAGATAAAACGGGCTTAAATACTTATGCTGATGGCATGCTGCAGCATGATGACCAAGTGGGGAAGCTACTCGATAAAGTGGGGCAGTTAGGCATAGACGATAACACTATCATTATCTATACCACAGATAACGGTCCTATGATTGCCACTTGGCCTGATGCTGGCATGGCACCGTTTCGCGGTGAAAAAAATACTGGCTGGGAAGGCGGTTTTAGGGTGCCTGCGATGATTAAATGGCCTGGGCATGTTCAACCGGGTTCAGTGATTAGGGAGATGTTTGCCAGTGAAGATTGGTTTCCTACATTATTGGCCGCTGCTGGTGACGCTCAAGTGAAAGACAAGCTGCTCAATGGCTATAAAGTTAACGACATAACTTACAAGGTTCATCTTGATGGCTTTGACCAGAGTAAACTCATCGAAGGTAAGGGGGCAACCGCACGGGAAAACTTCTTCTACTGGAGTGATGATGGCGACTTATTAGCTATGCGTTATGGCCGTTGGAAGATACATTTTAACATTCAGAAAAGTAACGGAATGGATGTGTGGCGTGAGCCTTTTACTCAGCTACGTGCGCCCTTGCTCTTTGATATGGAAACCGATCCTTTCGAACGTGGAGACACTGGAATCGGATACGAACGTTGGTGGTATGACCATGCATTTATTATGATGCCAGCACTGGCGGAAGTCGCCAAAATGAAGCAAACATTAGCCGCTTACCCGCCCAGGCAAAAGCCAGCAAGTTTTGTAAAGTAAACAAAGTAACGTGTGTTCATGTGTCCTGCGTGCGATTGCATTCAGGGCACTTGTTTTATTGGATTAATTTAAATGGTGTTATTTCCATGAAAAAGAGCACGTATATGCCTGTGATTCCCTTATTGACAGCCAAGAAAGATTTGAGTGACACCCCAGAATATGTGCGACGTTTTCATGCGATGGCTAAGCCTAGTGGTTCGAAATGTAATATTGATTGTCAGTACTGTTTCTATCTGCATAAAGCTGAGTTGTTAGGGCAACCGAAGCAGACATATATGTCCGATGATACACTGGCATTGTTTATCGAAAATTACATTAACAGCCAAGATGGCGATGAAATAGTGTTCTCATGGCAGGGCGGTGAGCCTACCCTCATGGGGCTGGATTTTTTTAACAAAGTCGTCCAGCTACAGAAAGTTTACGCGCCTAGTAATGTAAATATTAAAAATGACTTACAGACTAATGGCATTCTACTTGATGATAACTGGGCGATTTTCCTCAAAGAGAATGATTTCCTCGTCGGCTTGTCAATTGATGGTCCACAAGCATTACATGATAAATATCGCGTCACCCGTAGCGGCAAACCCACATTTGAGCGAGTAATGGCTGCGGCTGCTGTGCTGAGAAAGCATCAAGTTCCCTTCAATGCCTTGACCGTCATCAATCGTCATAATGTGATGTATCCGTTAGAGGTTTATCGTTTTCTTACCCAAGAACTCGGCGCCACCTATATTCAATTTACCCCTTGTGTTGAGGCGAATAATTTTAAGCAAACCGCACCACAATTTTGGCAAGAGCAGATGTTACCTATCATAGGTACGGAGCTTGCTAAACCTGGGCATCCTATGTCTGTGGTCACTGATTGGTCTGTTGATCCCGATGAGTGGGGGCGCTTTTTGATAGCCGTGTTTGAAGAGTGGGTGAACCATGATTTAGGCCGAGTATTAGTGAACTTATTTGAGACCGCAGTTGCGCAGGTGATGGGCTTGCCGGCTCAAATTTGCGTGATGGCGGAGTTTTGCGGCAAAGGCATTGCGGTAGAGCACGATGGCAAAGTGTATTCCTGTGATCACTATGTTTATCCTGAATACGAACTTGGCGACATTGCCAAAGACGGTTTGAATGATCTGGTTTTTTCGACTCGCCAAGAAGCCTTTGGGATGGCAAAGCGCGATAATCTGCCCAGTTATTGTTTACAGTGCTCGCATCTCAAATTGTGCTGGGGAGAATGTCCTAAAAATCGTCTCATTCGAGCACCAGATGGCGAGCTTGGTTTGAACTACTTGTGTTCTGGATTTCGTGCTTTTTTTGATCATGCTACGCCTATACTCTACGGCATTGCAGCGTTACTGCAGCAAGCGAATAAGTGACGTATTGATAGGGTAGGTAAAAATTACTCAATGCAGGTAACATCTACAGTTAACTTGGAGGGTTAATAGAAATAATGGAGTTCTAACCTTTTGTTTTTATGTGTTTATATTGTTTGGTATAGCCATTGCATTGGTTTGTACGCAAAGTGCAGCATCTTGTTGCATTGCACAGTGTTCACCAAGGAGGCTTTTTATGGCCAGTTCAAAAAGCGTAGCAGAACAAACTAACAGTAAAGATAGCGGTGCTTTAAATTCACCCACAACAGCGAAAGCAACTGAAGTGACGCACCATGCAGTTGATGCAGTGGCAGAGAAAGCCGCAGTTGCAGAAGACACTTTGCGTAAAACGGCGGCTAGCTCACAGGAAACTCTGGCGCTCAAGCAGGAGGAAATCAAATTACAACTGCAAAGTTCTTATAGCAAAACCCGTGAGTTGGCAGCGCAAAATCCATTGGCTACAGCTGGGATTGCCTTTGCCGCTGGCGTGGTATTAACGGCTTTATTGCGCCGTCGCTAAGGTGGATTTATGCAAAACCGTGCAAGGTCAGAGGCGCCAGAACAAAGGCCCGTCCAGCATAGTGCGCAAACCGCCAAAACTGGGCAGACAGCATCAGCTGCTGCCCAGCATAAAGTTATTGATCAGGCAATGGAGCAACTGGCTGAAATAGCTGTTCTTAGTAGTTCAGTGAAGCAAGCCTATCTCGAGCAGTTGAAGTTGGCTGGGAAAATAGCAACGGCAGAATGGCGGTTAACAGGGCGTAGCCTGATTATTGCTGCGGCTTTAGTCGTCTGTTTTGGTACTGGCATTACGTTATTCTGGGGCAGTATTTTATTGCTGTTGGGCTATATGCTGTTTCAATTGAGCGGTTCGTTATTGGCCACTGTGATCTCTTTGGTGGTGCTACAGTTTGTTTTATTGCTTTGGTGTTGGCGTAGTCTTGGCTATGTGCTGTCACAAACTGGCTTTTCGAAGACTTGGCAGCAATTACAGCTTTTGCTCTCGACTCGAGAGTCGGAACATCAAAAATAGGAGGCGCGACTATGCTAATTCAACAGTTACTTAAAAAACAGCAGTTGAAGCTGACTGTGCTGACGGAACAAGGCCAGTTGCAGCATGATTTGTTACTGATGAGGAAACGACAATTAGCGCAAAGCAGTCGTGATTTTATAGGGTCGACACCAGGTTTAATCGTCAGTTTTAGCCTTGGCTGTCTGTTTCAAATGCGCCATAACAGCACTGTAAAACTACTGCGTAGCACTTTTGGCTTGCGTTGGATTACCAAACTCATCGCTTGAGAATGATGTAAATGCTGTGATTTTTACCTTAATGATTTCCATTGGTGTGGGTTTCGCTGCTATTAGTTGTCGTCAATGCCGCTACAATTATGCCTCGAGTCAGTAAGTGTAAGTATTTTGCTTGTTGTATAGGACAAGGTGTGGGACTGGCGATAAGTTGTTGAATTTGGCTTAAATAAAGAGCCCATATGCTATGGGCTAATGTGTAGCTTGGAATAATAAATTCGTCAGTGTTGAAGGTGTTGATCAATTTATTTTCGATATGTTGCACAAGTTTAGTTTGTAATTGTTTAGTTGCTGCATCGAGGTCGCTACCTAGTCTAAATGACATGGAGCGGCGAAACATGCTGTTTCGGCTAAAAGTAATAAGCAGTTTTTCCAATGAGGGTGGTGTGTTAGTTGAAAGCCAGTCTTCGGTTGACCGTAGATCTTCAAAGATATTTTCAAAAATATTTTGATGTAGTGCAATAAGAATATCCAACTTGCGTTTGAAGTAGCGATAAAACGTCGTGCGCCCGACATCGGCTTTGTGCGCAATATCTGCCACTGCAATATCACGATAATCTTGTTGTTTAAGCATTTCCTTGAAAACGTGGAGAACCTTGAGCATCGCTCGTGGGCTTTGTTCTATGCGCATGTGGGGCTTGGTGTGCATACTGGATTTTGCTCCAAATTCAATTCAGGCGTTTGATTATACATTAGCCTCAATGGCTCTTGTGTTGTGATTTTTGCTTAAGTGGAACAGATAGGCTCAGGTGTACCATTTGAAACATTCGGGCGAGTTTGTGCCTGATGGTTAGGAATAATGGGCTTTATAGTGACGGTCATAGGGTTAACTGCAACGACAGTGTTACCTGAAATATGAAATTGTCACTACCGATGGAGAATCTGTGATGAGTGAAAATATTGAAGCGGCTCAAAGTGATAAAACAAATAATCCAATCAAGCACAAATTAAGAGTAGGTATTTTCCTTTATCCCGGCATGACGATGCTCGATGCCTATGGGCCACTACAGTTTTTAGCCTTTGTGCCATCATTTGAAACCTTCACTTTTGCGAAAACCAGCACGCTATTACCCTGTGATGCGGGCGTTAACTTACAGCCTAATTACGATTTCGATAATTGTCCGCCGATAGATATCCTTTTAGTGCCTGGGAGCGCAAATCCTTTGGCGCAAATACAGGATGAGCAAGTCATTTCTTTCTTAAAATGCAAGGGGGAGCAAGCACAATACATTACATCTGTATGCACTGGTGCCTTGATTCTTGCGGCAACAGGTTTACTTAATGGTTATCGTACGACCACTCACTGGGCTTATGCTTCAGTGTTGGTACAATATCCTCAAATTACCTTTGAAAATAAACGTATTGTGATTGACCGTAATCGGATCAGTGGCGGCGGTATTACTGCAGGGCTCGATTTTGCTTTGGCACTCATTGCCAATATAGAGGGTGAACAACAGGCTAAAACACTGCAGTTATTGTTTGAATATGATCCTAAACCTCCCTTTAATTGCGGTTCTCCCATATTGGCAGACGCTTCTCTGGTACAGAGGGTTGAACAGGAGGTCAGGCAGATAGCGTCAGGATTATTTTAGGCCACAAGGCGCCAAAGATTGTCTTAAAAAGTACATAGTTCATACGATTATTATGTACCTTAGTTTAAAAACTGCTTTTCACTAGGAATCGCCATTCCCAGCTGTTTACTGACTCGCCGCCCGTATAAGGGAGTGAAAAATCAATATGGGCTACGTTGCCATAGCTGGATCGAGAGGAATAAATCCGCGCGCCTATGCCTATGCTACCCAGTGGTCCGCTGACTTCGTTATTCTCGGCGAGTTGGCCGCCGGAGGCTTGACCCAGATCGGCAAAGACTGCCCAGCCTAATTCAGCCAGTTGGTATAAGTTGATATTGGGGTAATTGCGTATCTCGGCGGTCAGTAACCACTGATTATCCCCTTGTTGGTATTCGTTTGGATAACCGCGCACGCCAGTTTCATCCCCTAATCCTTTTGTTAGATCCAGATAAGTGTTCTGTGAAAGGCTAGCCCAAGCTTTGCCATAAGCCGTCCACTTAGGATGAATTTGATAGAAGTATTCGGCTTGAATATCGACCTTATAAGTATCTTTTTGGGTGGTGCCGATAGTGCTTGTCCCCCCCATTTCTAACAGCCACAGTTGATCGTTAAACTTATACCCGCCAGTGCTTTGCCAGTTAACGTGGTAGCCTAAGGGATTGTTATCACCTATATCATTGGTTTCTATGCCGAATTGTACATAGTGATGCCAACCTAAGTTAAAGTCTTCATTGTTGGTGATCAGGTGAACATTATTCAGTACGTGGAAATCATCTTCGATAAACTCGTAGGCGACCCAAGGGTACATAAAGTCCCTGTCTTGAGGGAGCATGGAAGTAGGATAGCGCTCAGAATGGGCAAACTCGTGCTTGTCTTGGGTGACACCAGTAATAAAGCGAGAAAGGTGCCGACTGTTTTTATTAATTAACCAGCCATATTGCAGATTGAGATAGTCGACTGTGTGTGTGAACTCATTCACCTCTTGTCCATTTTGTCTGAGGGTATCTGTACGGTTATCGTCTAAAAACTCCGCCGAATACATGGTACTCGTATTGAGGGAATAGAAGGGCTTACTGACATAAACGTGTTTAGCTTGGCCGTCGCTATTGTCGTAGAACTCAGCGGCAACTGTGCCGTGCTCAATAATGCTGAGCGGCGCTTCGAAAGCAAATTTATAGCCATTCCGGGATTCATTAGATTGATATTTAAGTCGAGTGCGGATCCCAGTTCCAAGCAAGTTGTCTTCTTTGAGCCCGAAGGAGTAACGGGTGTCGCCACCTGAACTACTTAAACTCGCTGTCGGTAATAATGACCAATTATCCCAGGTCTCCACCACCACGGACTCAACGGATGGATCGACATCGGCTTGGGGATCTTTCTCGGCGATATAAATTTTGGCGTCGCGAATGTAAGGCACTGCGCGTAACAGGCGTTGGGATTCGTCGAGATCTTTTTGTGTAACAGTATCATTTTCGCTGAAGGTTAGATTATCGAGAACCACATATTCTTTGGTATTGATATGCAGGGCGTTAGCCCAGCGGTGAATGAAAAAAGCATCGGGATCTGACTCATCAAAAATGGGGTTGTTGACCACCACAATCTTGCTGACTTTTTGTTTTGTTTGATCTTGGTTTGCGGGATCGGCGAGCTTAGCCTCTTCTGCTTGGGCAACCCTGATTAGGTTGCCAACACAACAAGATAGGATGCATGCATACTGAAAAAATTTCTGCATAAAAGGCCACTCCCATGAAATCGACGACTGCAGCGAAAACAATTTCACGTTGCAATTCACAATTTAATAACACATGGAAAACGAGTGTTAGTCAAGGAAACATTTTAATAAGTTTCTTATTTTACTTAAGGTTAGCTTAAGACTATCTTGAGGTGGCGGCTGGGCGCGGGCTCCAGCCGGATTAGCGATTGTTACAGTGTACGCCTAGGTGGGACAGCGACGTTAGCAAAGATGAGCCCCGCAATCAGCGACATAAAAATCAGAAAGATTTGCGAGCCTATGTGCGACTGATTGAGCATGGTCTCACCTGAGATCAGTGCATTGAGTCCGATATAGGTTTTACTGCCGGGGACTAAGATCACTATTCCCTGCAACAGGGCGATGGAGGCTGGCGCCTTCATCCAGCGGGCGAAGAGGTTAGAATAAATTCCTACTGCCAAGGCACCAAAGAAGATCCCCACCGAATCACCAAAATAATGTCCGCCGAGCATGGCTGAGAAAAACGCCACTATCCCAGCCAATACGCCCCAAGGCGAATCTTGCATCCTTGCTTTGAAGATAAAAACCAGCGCCATAGATAGAATCGGAACCGCCGACCAAATTGCCCAGCGAGGTAAACCCTCAGGTTCTATGTGAATCGCTTCGCCGAACATAGCCTTACCGATTGCCATGCCGAGCACTGCACCAAAGTACAGCTTAAATAATTGCATGCTCGCATCCATGATGCGCGCCGTGCCAGAAATTAAATCCCGTGCGGCGAGTTCGGCTAAACCTAAGGTTAAGGCTAAGCCGGGAATAAAAATAATAATGGAGGAGAGGATCACTACTGGGATATTAATATTTGGATCGATACGCGCTATGCCACAGGCTGCGATAGCGCAAAGGATAGTGGCGAAGGGTTCGAGCACTTCTGCCATGCGGGCAGAGCGTTCGGCACGATATACCAAGCCATAGACGAATAAGCCTAATAATCCTGACCAAAATACATCGTTCCAACCCGTGCCCATCAGCATAGCGAAAGCGGCGGCAGAAGTTCCAAAAGAAAAGCAAGTTAATACAGGGCCATAGGGGTTGGGTTTATTGGCGATTTCTTCTAAGCGATCTAAGGCCTCGGCCAAAGTGCGTTTACCTGAGGTTAACTCATCGACCAATTCATCGGTGCGGGCGAGTGAACCTAAATCGAGTTCACCGGGCTTAACGCGAGCTGCATGGTTATATTCTTGATCGGTATCATGTTGCAAAACGAAGGTCATCGACGTTGGAGATATAAGGAAATAGCCTTCGATACCTAAGGTGCGAGCAACGGTTTGTAAGTGGGTTTCTAGACGATAAGCGGGTGTGCCAAACTTATGCAAGGCTTTGCCTAGCTTTATGATAAATCTGCGTTTTTCGATAAACTCGTCGTTATCCAATCGGGGTATTCACTGTATAAAAAGTTGTAGGGAATGACGCGCGCATATTAACCTATCTTGTCTATAAAAGGTTAATGGCTTTTAACCTTAATACAAATAAATTGCTGATTTTTTGCAGCTCGGGCTATAGTCAGCTTTTTGATAAGGGGAAATAGGCATGTCTTTGATGGTAACGGGTCTTTACGCTAGCCTCACAGGGCTATTAATTGTCGCTTTGGCTTATCGAGTAGTGAAATTAAGGCGAGGTCAGAAAATCGGCCTAGGGGATGGTGGTAACAGCGCCTTAGCTTTGGCTAATCGAGTGCATGTTAACCTGATCGAAAATGCGCCTATCGTATTGATTTTAATGCTGGTGGCCGAAGCGGGTGGCTTGCCTGCATTTTATTTACACTGTTTTGGGACTGTGTGGATAGTGGCGCGCTTACTCCATGCTATTGGCTTAACTCAAGGCCAAGGTGGTTACCATTTTGGTCGTTTTTGGGGCGTATTGCTCACTTGGCTAGTGATTATCAGTTTGGCGTTGGTGAATTTACTGCATTTTGCTCAAGGTTTAGGAAAGGGTCTCTAGGCTCGCAGGTTTGGGCGGTCAATTCCGCCCTAAGCCATATCCATAGCGGATTTAGGGGTATTACGCTTCAGGCTCAAATACCCCGAAAAACGCCTTGATTGATGTTTTTTTAATCGCACTTATCCCTCGTTGCCTGCTATACTCCGCGTCCCTAAATTGGTGTAACTTATTTTCAGTGGCGCCTTTATTTGACATTACGTTTTCGGGTCATAATCGATGCAAGTTGAATCCACACTCTTTAGTCATCCCAAGTATTGGGCTACAGGCGATAGCACTGCGCCTTTCTTACCTATGTCCCGCAAGGAGATGGATAAGCTTGGCTGGGATAGCTGTGACATTATCATAGTCACAGGCGACGCTTATGTGGATCACCCAAGCTTTGGCATGGCAGTGATCGGCCGTATGTTAGAGGCCCAAGGTTACCGAGTCGGCATTATTTCCCAGCCCGATTGGTCGAGCAAAGACGCCTTTATGCAATTGGGTCGTCCGAACCTGTTTTTTGGTGTCACCGCCGGCAACATGGATTCGATGATCAACCGTTACACCGCTGACCGCCGTTTACGTTCTGACGATGCTTATACCGCTGGCGATATTGGCGGTAAGCGCCCAGATCGCGCTGTGACTGTGTACACCCAGCGCTGTAAAGAAGCCTTTAAAGATGTGCCCGTGATCATTGGCGGTATCGAAGCCAGTTTACGCCGCATCGCCCATTACGATTATTGGTCGGACAAAGTGCGTCGCAGTGTGATTTTCGATGCCAAGGCCGACATTCTGATGTATGGCAACGCCGAGCGTCCTTTAGTTGAAGTGGCACGCCGCTTAGCTGCCGGCGAACCGATTAGCTCGCTGCACGATGTACGCGGCACTGCTGTTATCCGTAAAGAGCCGCTGCCCGAATGGCGCGGTATGGACTCGCGCAAGATTGACCAACTGCACAAGATAGAGCCGTTGCCGAATCCTTACGGCGCCGATGATGTGGGTTGTGCTAACTTGTCTGGCCCGTCGGATGTGAAGATATTCGATAACGAAGCCCCTAAGCCAATTAGCGTTCAGCCGCCTAAACCTAAGCCATGGGATAAAACCTATGTGCTGCTGCCAGCGTTTGAAAAAGTCTCCGAAGACAAATATTTATATGCCCATGCTTCACGGATTTTGCACCAAGAGCAAAATCCTGGTTGTGCCCGTGCGTTATTTCAACCCCATGGCGATCGTGCCGTTTGGGTGAACCCGCCCGCATGGCCGCTCAATACCGATGAGATGGATGCCGTATTCGATTTACCTTACCAGCGCATTCCTCATCCTATCTATGGCAAGGAAAAAATCCCTGCCTATGACATGATCAAGACGTCTATCAACATCATGCGTGGCTGTTTTGGGGGTTGTTCTTTCTGTTCGATTACCGAACATGAAGGCCGAATCATTCAGAGTCGTTCACAAGAGTCGATTGTTAAAGAAATCAAAGATATTCAGGAAAAAGTGCCAGGTTTTACTGGGGTAATTTCCGATTTAGGCGGCCCAACCGCCAACATGTATCGTTTAGGCTGTACTAGCGAAAAGGCCGAAAAAACCTGTCGGCGTTTATCCTGTGTATTCCCATCGATTTGCGGCCACTTAGGCACAGATCATAAACACACTATCGACTTATACCGTGCGGCGCGTGCTGTTCCTGGCATCAAGAAAGTATTGATCGCCTCTGGCGTGCGTTACGACTTGGCGATCGAAGATCCGGCCTACGTTAAAGAGTTAGTGCAGCACCATGTGGGCGGCTACTTAAAAATCGCCCCTGAGCATACCGAAGAAGGTCCGCTCAGCAAGATGATGAAACCCGGCATGGGCGCCTACGATAAGTTTAAAGAATTGTTCGATAAGTTTTCGAAGGAAGCGGGCAAAGAGCAGTTCTTGATCCCTTACTTTATTTCGGCGCATCCGGGCACGACTGACGAAGACATGGTGAACTTAGCGCTGTGGTTGAAGGAACGTAAGTTCAAGCTCGACCAAGTGCAGAACTTCTATCCGTCACCGATGGCGAATGCGACCACGATTTATCATACCGAGTTAAACTCGCTGAAAAACGTCAAGCACACCAGCGAAGTGGTATCTGTGCCGAAGAAAGGGCGTCAACGTCGCTTGCATAAAGCATTGCTGCGTTATCACGATCCTGCGGGTTGGCCATTGATCCGTGAAGGGTTAACTGCCATGGGGCGTGAAGACTTGATCGGCAATAGCCCACATCAATTAGTGCCGCCAGAAGGTCGAAATGAGCGCGGACCTAAGTGGATGAAAGATGCCAACCAAGGCCAAAAAGCCTTTACGCGCTTCTCGGGTAATCAGTTTGATGACCGCAAGGGCGATGGCAAATCTAAAGGTGCGGCTAAAGGCGGCGCGCAAGCTGGTGCTGAATCAAAACCGGCCGCAAAAGGTGGAAAACCTGCAGCGAATGCTGCTAAGCCAGCAGGAGCTAAACCAACTGGCTCTAAACCTAGCGGAGCTCATTCGAGCCGTCCTGGAGCGAAAGCGCCTTTCGGACAGTCTGGTTTTAAGGCTGGCGGCTCTCAAGCTAAAAGCGGTTCTCAGGCTAAAGGTGGAAGTCCATCAAAGAGTGGTGGTAAACCAGCAGGTAAGCCATCCCAAGGTCGCCAACAGGCTAAGTAATCACTTTTTTAGCCATCACAAATAATGTGCAAAGGCCGCTCCTGACATAGGTTTGGAGCGGCCTAGCTAGCATGATCATCCCGCGATACTCTCCTTTTTTACAATCCTTTTTGATTTCGCCACAATTTTGCCAGTATGTTTGCCTTAGCTCAGTCTGAAATAAGTTAATGTATATACGGGCTAGCACTTGAGCTTTTTGTTATCAGCCCCTCATCATCTTTACCGATAAATGCTTACAATGAGCGGCGCCGCGATAAAAGAGTCCTAACTGGTATCGCAGGGCGAACTATTATAAAATCTCGTCTGATGCTTATGTCTACTATTTGTTTATATTCGATATTTTAGCTATACATCTCACCCATATCCGCGGCTTGTTAACTAACATTAGATACTATGAATAAAAAGCGTAGACCCACTCTTCAAGACGTTGCCGATCAAGTTGGGATCACCAAAATGACGGTGAGCCGCTATTTAAAAAATCCAACAAGGGTGGCGCAAAGCACTCAAGAAAAGATAGCTATTGCGCTAGAAACCTTAGGTTATATACCTAATCGCGCTCCGGAAATTTTGGCGCAAGCGACCAGCCGCGCCATTGGTGTGTTAGTGCCGTCGTTAACCAACCAAGTGTTTGCCGAAGTGCTGCGCGGTATCGAGAATGTTACCGGCAAACGAGGTTATCAAACCATGCTGGCTCACTATGGATATCAGGCAGAATTGGAAGAGGAGCGGGTGGCATCACTGCTTTCTTACAATATTGATGGCTTACTTTTATCCGAAAGTTACCACACGCCGCGTACCGTGCGAATGATTGAAACGGCCGGCATTCCGGTCATTGAAATGATGGATAGTGTGTCGCCTTCGATTCAACAGTGTGTGGGTTTCGATAACACAGCTGCCGCATACGAAATGGTTAAGGCCATGATTGCACAAGGCTATCGCCACATTGCTTACTTAGGCGCGCGCATGGATATTCGCACTCAGCTTAAGATGCGAGGCTACGAGTTAGCGATGCAGGAAGCCAAGCTCACACCTTTGACGATGACCACAAATGAGGCTTCATCGTTTTCCTTGGGGGCGTCGTTATTGCAACAAACCTTAGCGAAATATCCCTATGTGGATAGCTTTTTCTGCACTAACGATGATTTGGCTGCGGGGGTGATATTTGAGTGTCAAAGACAAGGCATCAAGATCCCAGAACAAATAGGCGTTGCAGGGTTTCATGGCCATGATATAGGGCAATCCATGACGCCAAAATTGGCGAGCATTATTACCCCGAGAAAGGAGATCGGTCGAATTGCTGCCACTGAGTTATTAGACAGGTTAAATGGCAAAGAGATAGCAGAATCGGTTATCGATCTGGGCTATCGTATTGATCTAGGGGAAACATTGTAGACTTCCCCTTGATCTTTCGCTTAACGGCTAATGCCTAATGTTTTTGATCACTGGCTAGCGTTAGAGAAACGCTGAGATGATGACGGCGACTATGCCACCCGTCGTGCCAATAATGGTCTCCATTACCGTCCACGTTTGCAGCGTTTGTTTTTCTGACAATCCAAGAAAACGGTTAGCGAGCCAGAAGCCTGAGTCATTAACGTGCGAGAGCACAATCGAACCACCGCCAATGGCAATCGTAATCGCCGCCAATTGAGCACCATCTAAGTTTAGTGGTTCAAGTATCGGGATGATAAGGCCGCAAGCCGTTAACATAGCCACGGTTGCCGACCCTTGGATCACGCGCACCGAAGCCGACAAAATAAATGCCAGTATCACAATCGGTAATCCCGAACCTGCCAGCATATTCCCTAACGCATCGCCGACACCCGAATCAATCAGCACTTGCTTGAACACGCCGCCAGCACCGGTGACGAGAATAATAACCCCCGCAGGTTGGAGCGCACTGCTGCAGATTTCCATGATGCGATCATTGGGAATGTTACGTCTCACGCCCAGCACATAGAATGCGATTAAACAGGCCAGCAAAATGGCGGTGAAAGGATGACCTATCAAGGCGAGCCAATTATGCAGATCGGATTTTTCATCAATAAAGCGCGACACCACCGTCTTCAAACCGATAAGCAGCAGTGGAAAAATCACAATACTGATTGATAGCGCGAATGAGGGGATAGGTCCACCTTCTCGTTCACCTTTTTCTTGCTGCTCGTGGGCTGGTAGCTCAACATGGACTTTTTGCGAGATGAGACTGGCAAAGAGTGGACCGCCAAGAATCATCGCTGGAATGGATGCTAACAGACCAAAGACTATCATGTAGCCAAAGTCGGCATTGAGCTGGGAAGCGACCAAAATAGGCCCAGGTGCAGGGATAAGAAACGCCTGACAGGTGGCAATACCCGCGAGCAACGAAATACCAATTTTAACGACGCTGCCACCCCCTTTACGAACTACGGCAAAGGCGATGCCAATCAGCAGCACCACAGCAACGTCGAAGAAGAGGGGTAATGCACAGATAAAACCAGTAAAGGTCATCGCCCAGTGGGCTTTGTCGTTACCAAATTTATTCAGCAGTGTATGGGCTATCTGATCTAGTGCACCAGTCTCTTCCATGACGCGACCAAACATCGCCCCCAAAGCGACCACTACCGCAACAAAGCCCAGTGTTCCCCCCATACCTTGTTGAATAGTATTAGTGATATCGGCTGGGTTCATGCCAGAGAAAAGACCGGCAATGATCGACACCAGTATCAGTGATACCACTGCATGTAATCTCACTTTCATCACTAAGAACAGTAGCAGGGCGATTGAACCCAGCGCTGTCAGAATCAATGACATATCAGACATAAGAGGACTTTTCCTTGTTAGTTAAGTTGTCCACATTTTTGTAGGTTACCGGTAACATGTTACCCGTAATATGATAGAGTGGGAAGTGACTAAATTCGAGAATTGGCATGAGGTTAACAAAGTGACTGTGAGAAAAAAAGGCAATAGCTATGTGTTCATGGGCGTCTCTAGTTGTGGCAAATCTTCGATTGGTGCTGCGGTCGCAAAGGCGTTAGAGACGAAATTTATCGATGGTGATGACCTGCATCCTAGAGCCAATATTATCAAGATGAAATCTGGCTCACCGCTTA
Organism: Shewanella sp. SM20; assembly: GCF_025654545.1. Taxonomy (NCBI): domain Bacteria; kingdom Pseudomonadati; phylum Pseudomonadota; class Gammaproteobacteria; order Alteromonadales; family Shewanellaceae; genus Shewanella; species Shewanella sp. SM20. The sequence goes on from NZ_JAKKRK010000020.1 coordinate 54,434, forward strand.
ACGATAGCGATCGCGCACCTTGGCTTGAGCGCATCAACGATGCTGTGTATAGCATTGAACAAAAAGGTGAACAGGGGGTGATTGTCTGCTCTGCGCTGCGTCGTCAGTATCGTGACTTAATCCGTCAGAACAACAGTAAGCTGGTGTTTATTCATCTATATGGTGATTTTGAATTAGTCAAAGAACGCATGTTTGCCAGAAAAGCCCACTTTATGCCGATTGAACTACTCAAGAGTCAGTTCGATACGCTGGAAATGCCCGCGACCGATGAAGCTGATGTTATCCAAGTGAGCATAGATGGCACTTTCGAAGAAGTCGTGCAGCGCTGTATTCAGGCGATAAATGGCGAAGTATAGATAAACGTCGGTCATGGGATCTTAACGCGCGGCTTGGCTGCTTTATCATGATGTTGCAGATTAGCCTTTAAAGCGAAGGGGTAACTGAACGACAGTCGTCATTAATTAGTGCCGCCAAAGGTCGAAGCAAATCTGGAGCTAGCCGCTCGAAATTGAAAAAAACCACTCCAGAAATTGACTTGGAGTGGCGTAGAGATAATGGTAAGCCTGCGGTACCATCCAATGAGTGTTACGGCGAGCGTTTGTAGACGAAACGTGCGCCGCACCTCAGCCTCAAATAAGCTCACGCATATGAGCGATGACGCGAGCTGCTTGTCCTGCAAAACATGTTTCAATTCAACATGTGACTAAAACAGCCACTGAAGACTGTTATTAAAAACAGTCCCGCTAAATATGACCAAGGAATGCCAAAGTTGAATGAGCGCTTTAGCAACCTTGGTCAAATTCCCTTGAGCCTTAAAAGAAGTAATTAATCCCGACTGCGAAGCTGTTGTCTTCCTGGGCCTCGAGCGCGGTATCATCCATATCACTGAAATCTAACTTCATTTCAGCAAACATCACAGTGTCGTTGCTATAGCGATAGTGCAGCCCCAGCATGGCAAATTGGCGGGTCCAATTACCTTGGATGGGCGTAGTTGCATCTGTGTCTAAATCTAAATAACTGAGCACGACCATAGGCACAAAACCGTTGTCGAATTGATAGGCCGTCATCAACTCGGCACCAGTGGCGTCGTAGAGATCACCATTGACCAGTTCATTACTCTTACTTTGGTGAGCGTTAAAACCCACATAAAGACCGCTGGCTTCGCGTCCTTCTGCATAGTGATAGTAGTCACCGTACATGGCACCAATGCCAATAATTTCATTGGTCTCATCGACTTGGGTATTACCTAAGTGGCCTTCAAAATCACCGCGGTTAAAGCCTGCGAGTAGCTTGAATTTGTCGGTTGCCGCATAAGTGATGCTGGCGCCGTAACTGCTGTCGAAACTCAACTCAGAGTTACTCATTTCGCTGCCGTCATCATTTTTTAAGCTGACATCGCCATTGGTTTTGGCGGCATATTGCAAGGCGATTTGCATTGGGCCGACACTATTGCGGTAAATAAAGGCGGAGTCGGCACGGCCAGTGCCGGTGAGGCCGCCATCGCCAAAGGTGTAAGCGCCAACGCTGTAACCTGCGAAAACGTTGGGTAAATCTGTGGTGCCGGCGACATCATAATAGGCGCCCCATTGTTTACCAAAGCTCAAACTCCCCCAGACATCGTGGGACATGCCAACATAACCTAAGCGGTTATAGAGAAAATCATCGGTCTTTTCGGCGGCGAGCTTGCCCCCTTGCATCACTAAACCATCGTCGCTGGAGACCATATTGATCCCCCACTCCGTGGTAGCAAAGGCAGTCCAGCCATTTCTCTCACTGCGCTCGAAGCTAAATCTTAAGCGTGATGAATCGTCGATAACCGAGGTGTCGTGGCTGTCATTCAAGGCGGCAAACCCCAACCAACCGGTTAAATCTAATGTGTTTTTTTGATCTTTATAAAGCTCAACCGCCTGACTGCTGGTGGCTGTTAATAGCATAGGTAACACTAAAGCAAGACAAGTCTTATTCATAAATCCCCCGATAATGAGCAAGTATTCTCCAAGGGGATCATAGGCTTAGCCTATGATCCCTGAGTAACCGTTCTTTTAGATGCTGTTGTTAATCGTTTTGATAGTGCGTTAGCCGGATTTAGGCTGGACGTGTATCGTTAACCGTTGCTTTGTTGGAAATCACACCGAAGATAGTCCAACCGAAGAAGGTGGCCATGGCGCCAAGCATTACTGCAGTTTCGCCTGAGCTATACAGGGCATAGAAGCTATATAAAGCACCGATCACGGCAATTACGTTAGCAATACGGGCCTTATGGGCAGGCACTTTAAGTTGTTTTTGCATTACCCCAAGGGCTGCCATCGACAGTATGTAAGGCACAATATTGGTGACAACGGCGAGGTTCACTAAGGCTTCGAATTGCTTACTTAGCGATGGACTAATAGTCATTAATGAAAGGACGGTTTGGATAGAAACAATAATTGTCATGCCCCAAATTGGCGCATCGGCTTTACTGACTTTAGAGAATATTTTAGGAAAAAATCCTTCATCAGCAGAGGCTTTAAACACTTGGGCAATAGTGAACTGCCAACCTAAGAGTGATCCAGTACAGGAGATAATGGCGCAGGCCATCACGATTTTACCGACTACTGGATTAAACATTTGTGCGAAGGCTAAGCCGAATGGCGCATTTGACATGGCAAGCTCGGCATTTGGCACAATACCGGCAATGACGTTAGTGGAAACGATATAAATCACTGCAGCACCTAAGGTACCGCCCATCACGGCGATAGGTACGTTTTTTTCTGGGTTATCGACGGCTTCTGAGTTTGCACAGGCCGATTCTAAACCGAGGAACGCCCACAAAGTCATAGCGATAGAACCGCCTAACGCTTTGAAGAATGGCATATCATGCGGGTTCCATGCGCCTTTATAGAGGTCGATGTCAAACCAGAACCAACCAATTAAAGATACGCCAATCACTGGCAGAATAATCCCCCACACAGTCACGCTACTGACGCGACCCGTGATGCGGGCACCACCGAAGTTAGCAATGGTTGCCAACCAAAGTACGCCAATGGTCGCAAGACAAATTGCCATCGGGCTTAAGTTAACGTCCAGCAACACGGCAGCGTAACCCACGGCAGAGATGGCAATCGCGACGTTGGCGATTAACAGCGAGACGGCATAGGTGTAGTTGGCCATAAAGTTGCCAGAACGGCCGAAGGCATACTCGGCATAACCGCCCATACCACCGGATTTTTTACTGAACATACCGCACTTAGCAAAGGCGAAGGCGAGGGCCGTTGACCCTGCTGCTGTTACTAACCAAGATAAAATGGAGATAGTACCGACTTGAGCTAATTGGGTTGGCAGCATAATAATGCCCGAACCCATCATGTTGACTATGGTGATAATAGTTAATTGGACGACGCCAATTTTATTTTCTGATTTACTCATACTAATAACCTAATTTAGGTGACTTATTATAGGAGGCATGAATTTGACTGCAGAGTGGGGTTAATAAACTCTGCAGTCAGTCTTCATTATTTATTTAGTACATAGCCCATTGCTTGAATTTTGCCGTCTGCGGTATTTTCGAGATAAACACCTTGCAGTTCTGGTGAGAATCCAGGTAATAGGTTGATGCCTTCTTCAAGGGCAAGGAAATAACGCTGAACAGAACCACCCCATATTTCACCTGGCACCATACATAACACGCCTGGTGGATATGGCAGCGCACCTTCGGCAGCGATACGGCCTTCAATTTGCGAGAGTGGGACTAGTTCTACTTTACCGCGAATAAACTCTAGGTTTGCTTCCTGTGGGTCCATCACTTTTGTAGGAAAATGCGCTTTACGGAACATTTCTTTCTGCAGTTGTTTTACGTCATGGCTGACATAAAGATTGTGCATTTCTTGGCAGAGTTGACGGATAGAATAGTCTTTATAACGGGCTTTATTGGCGTTATAAACGTTAGGTAATACTTCAGATAATGGCGCATCTTCATCGACTAATTTCTCGAAACGAGATATTTGTGATACCAGATGTTGCATCTTGGCCATATCTTCCGCAGGTGTCATCAGGAATAAAATCGAATTCAAGTCGCACTTCTCTGGAATAATATTATTTTCCCGTAAGAAGTTAGCCAGAATAGTCGCTGGAATACCAAATTCGGTATATTTGCCTGTTTCAGCATCTATGCCCGGTGTTGTTAATAAGAACTTACAAGGGTCAACAAAGTATTGGCCTTTTTCATAACCTTCGAAGGAGTGCCATTTCTGACCAGGTTCGAATTCGAAGAAGCGTAAGTCATCGGCCATTTGTTCGGTTTCATAGTCTTGCCATAGGCGGCCGTCGATCATTGTTGGCACGAATGGCTTGATATATTTACACTTTTTGAGCAATAGCTTACGTGCTTCGATACCCGCTTTTACCGCTTCGCGCCACAGATAACGACCGCTTGCGCCTTCATGCATTTTCGCGTTTACATCTAGCGCCGCAAATAAAGGATAGAAGGGACTGGTAGAGGCATGCATCATAAAGGCGTTGTTGAAGCGTTTATGGTTGCAATATCTATCTTGGCCTTTGATATGTTTATCTTTTTTATGGATTTGCGAGGTTTGTGAGAAACCTGCCTGCTGTTTATGCACCGACTGAGTCACGATAATGCCTGGATCTTCAGCAGTCAGTTCGAGCAAGAGTGGTGAGCAGTCATTCATCATAGGGATGAACTGTTCATAGCCCACCCAAGCCGAGTCGAATAAGACGTAGTCACAAAGATGGCCAATTTTATCAATCACTTGGCGAGCATTGTAGATGGTGCCGTCATAGGTGCCGAGTTGGATTATCGCCAAGCGGAATGGGCGTTTTTCATCGGCTCTTTCTGGCGCGACTTCACGAATTTGCTCTCTTAGATAGGACTCTTGGAAACAGTGGGCATCAATGCCACCAATAAATCCGAAGGGATTACGTGCCGTTTCTAAATAAACAGGTGTAGCACCTGCTTGAATTAACGCGCCATGGTGGTTTGATTTGTGGTTATTGCGGTCGAATAACACGAGGTCGCCTTTCGCTAACAGCGCATTAGTCGCGACTTTATTTGATGACGAAGTGCCGTTAAGTACGAAATAGGTTTTATCGGCATTAAAAACTTTGGCAGCGTATTTCTGTGCTTCCAGTGGAGCGCCTTCATGGATCAGTAAATCACCCAGTTTTACGTCGGCATTACACATATCCGCGCGGAAAATTGTTTCGCCAAAAAAGTCGAAGAATTGGCGACCCACAGGGTGTTTACGGAAGAATTGTCCGCCTTGGTGACCAGGACAAGCAAAGGTAGAGTTACCCATTTCGACGTATTTTTTTAACGTACCGAAGAAAGGTGGCAATAGCGCTTGTTCATATTTACTTATTGCAGTCTCAACCTGTTTTCCGTAGAAGTCAGTGTTATCACCGCAGAGTTCAAATACCCCTGTAATCGATGAGCAAACATCATCAGGGAAGGTTTCTTCACAGCAAACTGAAACGAAAATGGGCAGTTTCAATCCGGTGTTTTTAATCTTTTCAACAATACCATTTCTAACATCATCAACAGAGACGACAGCCGCGCCCACATCGCAAAAATCTGTGGTTAATACATTGACAACCTCTCTGTCGATATCGAAACAAGATCTAACAGATAAGCTAGCGGCTACTTTTAATGATTTCATAGTTAATTTCCCTTTTACTTTATAAAAAATAGATACAAGTGTGCCTATACCTAATTAAAAACATTAATGGTATGAAAATTAGATATAGCTATTCCGTGCGCAGATTAAATGTGGTTATGCCAAAGTTACGAAATAAATATAAGTAGAAATATATTTATTGAGCGTATGAATAGCTTAGCCGCAGTAAAACTGCACTGATAAAAGAATGCTTTGATTAAGGTGTTAGATAATAAACCAAATGAAAACAGTACGATAAGTGTTTGCGCCTATTAGAGCAATAGCACTTTAGACCTGTTAATTGGCCTACTACCTACGCTAAGGTTAGCGGAGGAAGATAAAGGAGTGATCGAAATAGTCACGTTGACTAGGCATCATGATATGCCGTGTGCGCCTGATATGCGCCATAATTTTAGATTTCCTCTTCATATACGACTCCATTATGACTTAGAGAAAATGGTTAGGTTTTTATTACGTAATGAAGTTTATATGCGAGTTATAAATAAAATCATGACCTATGTCTTATTTTTAAATAATTAGCACGTCAATTTAACTTAATTTATCGATATTAAATTGAGTCAATCATGCTTAAGTATCTTTATCTAAATAATGAAAGTAAATATTGTCAGCATTATTTAAATAATATTATTTGCATAAAATATCTTATTTCAAATATCTAATCTTAATTTAAAGGCTGCTGTAATCATCATTCCGATTTATACCGCATTCCATATCTGCATTGTTATGCAGATATTTCCGTTACAAAATCATCCTTCCGCTTGAAAAGTGCAAAAGTGATAACTTTTTTCTCACATTTGAGCATTTGGGGCAGAAAGTTGTCGTTTTAGGGCAGATGTTATTTTTTTGATTGACGTAAAGTGAGTCAGGTCGAACATGAATAGGAGATAGACATGAATAAAGGGTGGTTAGGGGCGAGTTTAGTGCTTGGGTTATTCGTTGGACAGGCAAGTGCTATGACATTAACGAGCAAAGATATGAGCGAGGGCAATAAACTGACATCGCAATTAGTGTTTAATGGCTTTGGTTGCCAAGGGGAAAATATTTCGCCGCAACTGACTTGGACTGACGTGCCCACAGGAACTAAAGCATTTGCAGTGACAGCTTATGATCCTGATGCACCAACGGGCAGCGGTTGGTGGCACTGGGCCGTATATAACTTACCCTTAGCGCAAACTTCGCTCGCACAAGGTGCGGGCTCGCATGTTGATGCACTGCCCAAAGGCGCCATTGCCTTGAAGAACGATTTTGGCACTACAAATTTTGGTGGCGCATGCCCGCCCCAAGGTCATGGCGTTCACAGGTATGAATTTACTGTGTGGGCATTACCCAGTGCTTTAGAATTGCCAAAGGACGCTAGCCCTGCCTTATTGGGCTTTATGCTCAGGGCACAAGCGCTCGGCAACGCCAAGTTGACTGCGGTATATAATCGATAATCCATTGATAATTAGGCTGGTGTCATGATCCGTATGTTTGAATATGATTCGAAGCAGGCACAATCTTTATCTCAAGTCCCTGTACATCAGCCGTCGATTATTCGGGTTATCTATGGTGAAAAGTCTCTGCTCTGGCAAGATGAATCTGTTTTAGTAGGCCAAGGGCAGTTACTGTTAATTCCTGCTGGTTCGCATATTAGCTTTGTTAATCGACCTTTTCTTGGGCGTTATCGGGCGGTGCAGTTATTACTCCCCCACGATTTACCCCAAGGCATTTTATCAAGTGCTACCGATTGGCGTGACCCTATGCCAGTCCAAAACATATCACGCGCTGTGGACTTAGCTTGGAATGCGCTATTACAGAGTTTGACCTTGTCTCTGGCCGATCCTGTTCAACTACATTATTTGGCCGCGTTACTGTTAAGTTTGCCGGATAAACGCAGTGTGAACTGGTTGTATGGACACACCCAACGCAGCGTGACTCAAGCGGCCTTGGCCTTGATGAGTGTGAGTCCTTCGGCGTCATGGCAGCAGGAGGATATTGCCGACAAGTTACACATGAGCACGGCAAGCCTTAGGCGTAAATTGGCCTTAGAAGACACCAGTTTTAGGCAGTTACTGGTAGAAGTGCGGCTTTGTCATGGTTTAGCCATGTTGCAGAATTCGAGTGAGCCAGTATTACAAGTGGCTTTGGCCTGTGGTTATCAATCTGCGGAAAAGTTTTCCTTACGTTTTAAGCAGCAATTTGGCCTGACCCCTGCGGCTTATCGTCGTACACTGTGAAGTGGCATGGGTGTATACCCAAACAACTTTAGGGTATTGGAGAAATATGATGGCGGATGAGCAATTTACTGACAGCGGATTTTGGAACAAGATCAAACTCTTTAGCCGTCAAGCAGGTAGAGAGGTCATCGAGCGGGCACTATGGCTTTATTATGCAGCGCAACAACCCAATACGCCTAAGTGGGCTAAGTCAGTCATCTACGGCGCTTTAGCGTATTTTGTTTTGCCTTTAGATGCGATTCCCGATCTGACTCCTTTAGTTGGCTTTACCGATGATTTAGGTGCCCTTGCCGCGGCCCTGACTATGGTGACCTTATATATCGATGATGAAGTGAAATCCCTTGCAGCGGATAAACTCACACTGTGGTTTGGAGATAAGCCGAGCGAACCTAAGACTTAAACCTATTGCGAGAGCAATCGCCTAAGTGATGCAAAATTGTGCTAAAAATATGATTTCATTAGGAGTCGTTGATTTGGTTTTGACTGAGATTTTCTGGGGTAAAAATATTTTTTTGCAAATGTTTCACTATTGCTTGATTGCGCTATATGCTAGCGCTGTTTTGTAAACCCCTTGTGTTTGTTTAGGCAGATAAATGAAAAATATTATGGTAGTGATCCTATGGCTTTTAGGTGTCTCTGCCGCTACCCCCGCGTTTGCCGATGAGGCCTCTCCGGAACAACTCGCCCGTCTTTACCTCGATTTTATGGCACAGAATAGTCGCCAGAGCGAAGCTTTGTGGCCCGGTTTTCGCCTTGAAGATAAAGTACACCTCTTTAGTTATGGTGGTAATGTCTGGCTTCGACAGCCTGGTGGCGAAATAATCCAAGATAACAGTGTGTTAGAGTCTGTCAATCTGCACTCTGGTCTATCGGTGAGCTTCGGCTTTCCACAATATAATGGCCAGCCAGGCGTATTGATCCAGCTCGAAGTGCCGAACATCCAATTTACTCGCGACACTAAGCCAACGGATTTAGCTTTTTTAATCTGGGCGAGCAATGGCTTGCATGAAGCCTTCCATTTTTATGCCCAATCCGAATGGCGAGTATTAGAAGACGGTAAGCGTTATGAGGGTGAGGTCTTTCCGCTCAACTTCGATGCTCGCTATTATCGTTTACAGTTATTTGATGCCTTAATGGCGGCGCTGGCACAACCCGAACAACAGTCATTACATCTTAGCTATGCTGCTTATTGGTTGCAGCAATGGCGCCAAATTGCGCCGAATGAAGATAGAGTCGGTTACATCAATGATCTCGTTGAAGGCAGCGCTAAGTATGTGGAATTGGCCGCAGGTGCGCGTGTATTGAGTCAAAATCAAACTTTACTTGGTTATCAGCAAATACTGACAAAATATGTGTATGACTATTATCAACAGCAGAAAATGTGGGTTGGTTGGACGGCTGAGGCGGCAAATATTGGCGCTCTGGCGGGCATATTGTTGGATAGCACTCAAGACCCTTATGTATGGAAAGAGTCGGTCATGTCGGGTATGTTGCCTGTGGATTTACTACTGAACCGCGTAAAGCCAGTATCCCCGTTAGACAAGAAAGACACTAAACAGAAGAAACAGCTGCAGGAGATGCTAGCGTATTACCCTGCCACTCAAGCAAAATTGTCTCAGTTGTTGTTGAATGTGCAGGATCCAAAAGTGCCGTTATTGGTTATGCCGAGCGTGAGCGATAGCAGCAGTTTTATTGATGTGGGTGACGTACGTTCTGGCTTTTATGTGGTGCCCTATCAAGAGGAAATGACTCAAGCTTATTTAGGGATGAGCGCGCAATTTAGTAACTTGTCAGTGAGTGGCAGTCCATTACTTGATGTTCCGGTACAAAATTTTTGTGAGGGCATTGAGGCGGCAACTCTGTTACCTTTAGCATTCCCCTTTCAGCGTGAGGGTCAGTATCTGGTATTCAACGAAGCGGAAGTCCATGGAACTATTAGGGTTTCTGCGAGTGTTGTTGATGGAAGAACCCTCTACTGTGCGATGAATTAATAATGAGAAAAAATCAGCTCGAATTTACCTACATGCGTGGCATTGCGATTATTTTTATCGTGCTTGGCCACAGTATTTACAACTCTGGTGAAGGTTTCCCGCTGTTGCTGGAAAATCTATTGCGTGGTGGCACAGCGTTATTTGTGTTTATCTCGGGATACTTTTTCCATCGCATTTTTTATAAGGATTTCGACTACAGCAAGTTTATGAAGAACAAAGTACAAAACGTACTTTATCCTTTTTTAGTTGTATCATTGATTGGTCTATTTTGTTTGTGTTTGCGCTGGATATTTATGGAGCATCAGCCGCTCGATAATGTCTTGCTGAGTATTTTTTATACTGTGCGTAACGGTTATATTCTGTATCCGCACTGGTACATTCCCTTCATCATGGCGGTGTTTTTATTCTCGCCGATTTTTTTATGGTTTATCCGTTGCTCGCAGCAGATGCGTTGGACACTATTTGTACTGAGCTGTGTGGTAGCAATCCTATTGCATAGACCTATAGGTAACGTCAATTTCATCCACTCAGTTGTGTATTTTGTACCTTTCTACTTGATTGGTATTTTATATTCGCAAGATGAACATATTGTGACGCGCTTTGGCTCTATTTTCACCGCACTAGCGATGATTTTTTTAGTGGTGAGCTTAGTCGAACAAACTTACATAGTGCAGCATATTGGTAATTATCATAAGGCACCGTTTGAGTATAACGGTATCGATTGGCAGTTTATTCAGAAACTTTGTTTATGTGTATTAGTACTGAATTTCTGTGAATGGTTGTCGGGACGAAGTCGTTTGCCTTGGTTAGTCGAAGTCGCTGAGATGAGTTTTGCAATTTTCTTTATTCATCCACTCTTCGATATGCTATTTAACACGGCTGCAACCGTAATGCGTTTCCGCTTCCCACCAGATTCTGCTGTGACTAGCGTGCTCTTTTCCGCTGGGATTTTCATTTTCATGATGGTAGGCAGTATTATGACGGCTCGCTTTATCAAAAAGCGTCTGGGTAATCGATCGCGTACTTATATCGGCTGGTAATCACTTTGGTTTATCATCACTAACACTAGGTGAAATTCAGTTTGAATTTATTTCCTAGTGTTAGGGTGTTTTCCATCTAAAAAAGTGGAGAACATAATGAATCCCAACATTACCCTACCGAGCCTCGGGCTCATCAGTTTGTCTTTTATCGCGTTGCCATCCATCGCCGCTCAAGTTGAGTCGCTATCCACCAAGACGCAGAATACTTTTTTCGCACAAATCGCGGCCCATTGTGGCCAAGCCTTTGCGGGAAAAGTGGTATCGGGTGACAGTGCCGATTCAGCCTTTAGCGGTAAGTCGTTAATTATGCACGTGCGTGAATGTAGCGACACTGAGCTTAAGATCCCGTTCCATGTGGGTGATGACCACTCGCGTACTTGGGTGCTGACTAAAACGCAGCAAGGACTTAAGTTGAAGCACGACCATCGCCATCAGGATGGAAGTGAAGATGCTGTGACCATGTATGGCGGCGACACTATGAATGATGGGACAGTACAGAAACAATCATTTCCAATTGATAGGGAATCTATCGATAACTTCGTTAAGAATGGGCTAACCCAGTCGATCACGAATGTGTGGCACATGGAAATTACGCCAACAACGTTTAGCTATCAACTTACGCGCGAAAACCGCGATTTCAAAGTCGATTTTGATCTTACCCAGCCAGTAGCATTACCGCCCAAACCTTGGGGACACGACTAGTGTTGTTATCAAGCTAGCTCAAAATTGTGTTCATCACCTGCTTATGTTGCCCGTTTATGTGGATAACGACACTACACGGGCTCAGCCTTGCATTAAACTCAGTCAACTCATTGTTTCCTAAGCAGATTCAGTGAGCAGAACTTTTATGGCTGTTTAAATATTGGACGATATGCTGGGTTTCAGGCATAAATAGCACTATAAGCTTGTTCAGAGCCTTTATCATGGTGTAAGTCTCTCCCACCTGAGCGTTATCATTTCGCATCCTCAGCGTACCACCTCGCAGATACTTTATCCTGTACATGGCGTCTTCATCAATCCAGAAGGTGGGTGAACTGCGGTTGATTAAGGCTTGGTTGATGGCAAGTTACAGAGAGTTTTTAGCTGGCTTTAAGGATTTAGGTGCTCACTCGTGTATTTGGAATGTATTTATTTTGCGTGATGGTTCTTATCTGGAGCAAAAGTTGGCGCAGGGCTAATCTTTTGCTCCATAGTCGAGAATACTTTTAGTGTTTAATCTATATTTCTTTTTGATTTACTCGGGTTGATAGCTCTGAAGCGCTTTCTTTGCGTTCGCTATATCGGTTCGTGAGGAAATCAACATTGCCCCTCAGGAGTAAAGTGAATTTCATCAATTCCTCCATAACATCAACTACGCGATCGTAGTAAGGCGAAGGTTTCATTCGGCCTGCCTCGTCAAACTCTAACCAAGCTTTTGCGATTGAAGACTGGTTGGGTATGGTGAACATGCGCATCCATCGTCCCAATATACGCATTTGGTTTAGTGTGTTGAAGGACTGTGAACCACCACTCACCTGCATTATTGCTAATGTCTTACCTTGTGAAGGCCGGACAGCACCTTCAGCCAAAGGGATCCAATCGATTTGGGCTTTCATAATACTGGTCATCGCACCGTGGCGTTCTGGTGAACACCACACCATACCTTCGCACCAACGTACCATTTCTCTTAGTTCCATGACTTTGGGATGACTGTCAGGCGCATCATCAGGAAGTGGAAGTCCAGAAGGGTTAAAAATACGCACCTCTGCGCCCATGTGTGTTAATAGTCGAGCGGCTTCTTCCGTCGTCAGTCGGCTATAGGAGCGTTCTCGTACTGAGCCATAAAGCATCAGTATTCTAGGCGGATGGGTTAGAGGAGTTAGATTAAAACAGTTCATATCCATGTTATTAACCATTAATTCTTGTTTGAGCGCTGGCATATCGTGGTTTAGTGGTTTCATGTGCGAACTCTTTGTCCCTGTTCATTAATGATGATTTCGCCATCTTCTTTGGTGAAAGGGCCTTGTTGTGCTTTGGTCAAAATATCAAGCACTGTCTCAGACGGGCGACAGAGTTTTGTGCCTCGCGGCGTAACGACGATAGGACGGTTAATTAAAATGGGATAAGTCAGCATGAAGTTAACCAGTTCTTCATCATTAAATGTGTCTTCAGAAAGTCCTAGTCGTTCAAATGGTTCAACATTGTTGCGTAGCAATGAACGCACAGAGATTTTCATCTCATTAATTAGCTTAAGTAATTCATCGCGGGAGGGTGGCGTTTCTAAGTAGTGGATGATTTGGGGTTCGACTCCACTATTACGGATCAATGCTAAAGTGTTGCGCGATGTGCCACAGGCTGGATTGTGGTAAATCTTAATGCTGTCATCAATCATATTAGTCATAACATGTCTCTGATAAATAATCGCTTATAAATTTATCCATAGGCACTAAACAGATGCTCTAGTGCCCATGGACGAAGATTAGAAGGAGAGGCGCAGCGTCAGTGCCGCTAGGGTGACAAATAGCACCGGTAGCGTCATCACAATGCCGACGCGGAAATAATAACCCCAGGTAATATTAATATTTTTCTGCGCCAGTACATGCAGCCATAGCAGGGTTGCTAAACTGCCGATGGGGGTGATTTTAGGACCTAAATCGCTACCAATTACGTTAGCGTAAATCATGGCCTCTTTAATCACGCCAGTTGCATTGCTACCGTCTATCGACAGGGCGCCGATTAACACTGTGGGCATGTTGTTCATGATGGAGGATAAAAACGCGACCAAGAAGCCCGTGCCCATAGTGGCAGCCCAAAGCCCTTGTTCTGCCAAGCTATTTAATACGCTCGATAGGTAATCGGTTAAGCCTGCGTTGCGAAGACCATAAACAACCAAATACATGCCTAATGAAAAGATCACTATCTGCCATGGCGCGCCGCGAAGTACCTTAGTGGTATCTATGGCTTGGCCTTTTTTCGCGACCATAAACAGGATCAGGGCGCCCACGGCAGCCACTAAACTCACAGGCACACCGAGCGGTTCTAAGCCAAAAAAGCCCACCAAGAGTAAGACTAATACGCCCCAACCAGTTTTAAAGGTGTTGAGGTCGCGAATGGCGGCCTTAGGTTCGCGTAGTTTTTGCAAGTCGTAGGTCGCGGGAATATCTTTGCGGAAAAACAGATGCAGCATGACTAAGGTGGCACTAATAGCAGCAATATCGACAGGCACCATCACAGAGGCGTATTCGTTAAAACCTATGTTGAAGAAGTCCGCTGAAACAATATTGACTAGGTTAGAGACAATTAACGGCAAACTTGCGGTATCGGCAATAAAACCCGCCGCCATTACAAAGGCTAAGGTTGCTCCGGCGCTAAAGCCCAGAGCCAGTAACATAGCAATCACTATGGGGGTGAGGATCAGCGCCGCGCCATCATTGGCAAACAATGCGGCAACAGTCGCGCCGAGTAATACTATGTAAGTAAAGAGTAAACGCCCACGACCTTTGCCCCAACGGGCCACATGTAGCGCGGCCCATTCGAAAAATCCCGACTCATCCAATAATAAACTGATGATGATCACGGCAATAAAGGTGGCGGTCGCATTCCAGACAATATTCCATACCACAGGAATATCCCCTAAGTGGACCACACCCAGTAGTAAGGCCAATACGGCGCCCAAGGTAGCACTCCAACCTATGCCTAACCCCTTAGGTTGCCAAATTACTAACACTATGGTGAGAACAAAAATTGCCCCTGCTAACCACATACAAGCTCCTCAAAGAGTAGAGATTGTCTACCCGTAACCATAAAATAATGCCTCACCTAACGATATTGTCGGTGGGTCTGAATGATTTTTTATATGTGAATTTTCGTATGTATCTTAGTGTTGAACACTATACTCAAACACCATTTTGACTAATGCGTGAAACTTAAAGTGATCTTATATACGGATATTTACATATATGAAAATTCGTATATATTGTACAAGGTCTTTCCAAAAGATCCATAGCCATGAAAAATGAGTGTTGTTTCTTACCGCTCACAGCTTGCTGTTTGAATGAGCCTTTAGGAAAGTTAACAAAAGGATCAAAATGTTTGTACTAGTTCAGTCTAAGGGCATCAATGATTAATCCAACCCAGTTTTTTAAATGTTTAGCCGATGAAACCCGCTTGCGTTGCATGATGTTGATACAGCAAGAGGGGGAGCTCTGTGTCTGTGAATTGACCGAGGCATTGCAAGAGACCCAGCCTAAGATTTCGCGACATTTGGCCCAATTACGTAAATGCGGTTTATTAGTTGATCGCCGTCAGGGGCAATGGATTTTCTATCGTATCAATAATGACTTACCCAAATGGAGTCAGTTAGTGCTGAGTGAAGTTACCAACCAAAACACTGTATTCCTTGAAGAAAATATGCGTAATTTGTGCAAGATGGGCGGGCGTCCTGACCGTGCTAAAGCTTGCTGCTAGAAGACTAGCAGCAAAAATTTAACCTCAAATATACGTTTTTTCATATGTTTACGTGTCTAAAGTTTTGCTTAATATTAAGGTGGCGTAACAATGCTGCAAATATTTTCAGATTTAGCGGGCTGGTTAACTTTTGATTTGATGGGTTTAGAGCCCAATACTAAGCTCGCCGACGCCATCCATTTTTTTATTGAAGATACCACTAAGATTTTTGCGCTCCTGTTGCTGATGATTTATGGCATCGCTTTGATGCGGGCTTCGCTCAATGTTGAGCGTGTTCGGGATTACTTGGCGGGTAAAAATCGTTTTGTCGGTTACTTTATGGGATCGGGTTTTGGCGCTGTTACCCCATTCTGCTCATGTTCTAGCATTCCGGTTTTTTTAGGTTTCACTTCCGCGGGGATCCCCGTTGGGATCACTATGGCGTTTCTGATCACTTCGCCGTTAATTAATGAAGTCGCCGTTCTGTTGCTTGTGAGTCTGCTGGGCTGGCAGTTCACTGTGATATACGTGCTAGTCGGCATGTCAGTGGGTATGTTGGCGGGGGCATTTTTAGACTCGATTCGCGCTGAGCGTTGGCTGCAGTCCTTTGCCGCCAAAGCACTCGAACAAGGTAAGGCGCAAGCAAGTCACGATAATAGCGAGGGTATGACATCAATATCCATGACGTTAACGGAACGGCATGAATTTGCGAAAGGCGAGACCCTAGAGATTTTTGGCAGAGTGTGGAAATGGGTCATTATTGGGGTTGGGCTTGGCGCCGCACTCCATGGATTTGTGCCTGACGGTTGGATCGAAGCCCACTTAGGCGATGGTCAATGGTGGTCAGTTCCTGCGGCGGTATTGATTGGTATTCCTCTGTATTCCAATGCCACAGGGGTTATCCCTATCATGGAGAGCCTTATCACTAATGGCTTGCCCGTAGGGACGACATTGGCATTTTGTATGTCTACGGTTGCCGCCAGTTTTCCCGAGTTCATTTTGCTCAAGCAGGTGATGCAATGGCGTTTGCTGGCCATCGTTTTTGCTATTTTATTGATTTCATTCACCTTAATCGGTTGGATCTTTAACGCTATAGGTCCCATTCTGTGAGGATTATAAAAATGTTAAATATCAAAGTATTAGGTAGTGGATGCGCTAAATGCACTAAAACCGCTGAGATTATTACCGCCATTGCCAACGAGAAGGGCATCAACGCGGCTATATCGAACAGATAACGCTTTAATCTTAAACAAATAATATAAAACACCTAATATAAAACTGAGTGTGAAGGATGCCGGTATGACAATCAAAATCGGGATAAATGGCTTTGGCCGTATGGGACGTTTAGCATTGCGCGCTGCTTGGGGCTGGGAAGAGGTTGAGTTTGTGCAGATTAATGATCCCGCAGGGGATGCGGCGACCTTAGCCCATTTGCTGACATTCGATTCTGTGCATGGCCGCTGGCAACATGAGGCGAGCAGCGATGGCGATGACATCATTATCGATGGCAAGCGTATTCGCTGTACTCGCAATAAAACCATCGCCGAAACCGATTGGTCCGCCTGCGATGTGGTGATTGAAGCCTCGGGTAAGATGAAAACCAAAGAAGTGTTGCAAGCTTATTTAGATCAAGGCGTTAAACGTGTTGTGGTCACAGCGCCCGTTAAAGAAGAGGGCGTGTTAAACGTTGTCATGGGGGTGAATCATCAACTCTATGACAAAGCTATTCATCCTATTGTAACCGCGGCCTCCTGTACCACTAACTGTTTGGCGCCAATCGTCAAAGTGATCCACGAAAACCTCGGCATAGTGCATGGTTCCATGACAACCATTCATGATATTACCAACACTCAAACTATTTTAGATGCCCCGCATAAAGATCTCCGCCGTGCGCGGGCCTGTGGTTTAAGCCTAATCCCTACGACAACAGGCTCTGCGACGGCTATTACCCATATTTTCCCTGAACTCAAAGGTAAGCTTAACGGCCATGCGGTGCGGGTGCCATTAGCGAACGCCTCATTAACCGATTGCGTGTTCGAGGTGAGTCGCAAAACGACCGAAGCTGAGGTCAATCGCCTGTTAAAAGAAGCGGCAGATGGACCGCTAAAAGGCATTTTAGGTTATGAGGAACGTCCATTAGTCTCGGTCGATTATAAAACCGATCCGCGTTCGAGCATTATCGATGCGCTATCGACCATGATTATCAATGGCACTCAGGTCAAACTCTACGCTTGGTATGACAACGAGTGGGGTTATGCCAATCGCACCGTCGAATTGGCCCGCATGGTCGGTCTGATGGATAAGGCATAAGTTTTATGGCTAAGCTGACAGGGTTCTTGTCTAACATATCACCCGAGATCCGCCAGTATTTGGTAGTCACAGGCAACTATTGGGCATTCACGCTCACCGATGGCGCATTACGTATGTTAGTGGTGCTCCATTTCCATGGATTAGGTTATAGCCCGCTGCAAATTGCCATGCTATTCCTTTTCTATGAAATCTTTGGGGTGGTAACGAACTTAGTCGGCGGCTGGCTCGGGGCGCGTTTAGGCTTAAATAAGACCATGAATGTGGGCCTATTTATGCAGATTGTCGCCCTTAGCATGCTGCTTGTGCCTAGCAGTATGCTTACGGTTGCTTGGGTGATGGCGGCGCAGGCCTTGTCGGGTATCGCTAAAGATCTCAATAAGATGAGTGCTAAGAGCAGTATCAAGTTGTTGGTGCCTAGTGATGCTCAGGGTGAGCTGTATAAGTGGGTTGCCATGCTCACTGGATCCAAAAATGCGCTAAAGGGCGCGGGGTTCTTCTTGGGCGGCGCCTTACTGACCCTGTTTGGATTCCAGCAGGCCGTGTTAGGCATGGCGATTGGCCTATTGCTGGTGTGGATTTTTAGTCTGTTAAGTTTGCAACGCGATTTAGGTAAAGCCAAAAACAAACCTAAGTTCACGGAAATTTTCTCTAAGAGTCCGGCGGTAAACACGCTTTCTGCCGCACGCATGTTTTTGTTTGGTGCGCGTGATGTGTGGTTTGTGGTGGCTTTACCCGTTTATTTGGCCTCAGCCTTTGGTTGGGATCATTGGTATGTCGGCGGTTTTCTCGCACTCTGGGTAATAGGTTATGGCATAGTGCAAGGCTTCGCACCTCGCTTGACGGGGACAAAGTCGGCGAGCCAAAACAAGGTTCCCGATGGACGTAGCGCCTTAGGTTGGGCGGCGATATTGAGCATAGTGCCGGCAGGCATTGCGCTGGCGATAAGTTATGACTTCCATGCCGCGAATATACTGATTTGGGGATTGATGCTGTTTGGCGCCTTATTCGCGATCAACTCTTCATTACACAGTTATCTTATCGTCAGTTATGCGGATGAAGATGGCGTATCGTTAGATGTGGGTTTTTACTACATGGCTAATGCTATGGGGCGTTTGATCGGGACTGTGTTGTCTGGCTGGGTGTATCAAGTGTATGGCATGGCGGCTTGTCTGTGGATATCGGCGGCATTTATTGCGTTAGCGGCGCTTATCTCAATCAAACTGCCTCGGCATAAAGCGATATCAGATGGTGCTTAATACTTACCTAAGCTATCCCTGAGTTGTTGCAGTTTTTTTATTCAATGCCCGCCAAAGTATGGTGGGTATTTTAATCACTCTGATGTTAACTGAAGTTTTTTGATTTTGAGCAAACAACTCTCTATACTCCGGCCTGTTTTATACACGTCATTATGTCGCTATTCCCAATAGCACAACTATTTTTAATGCAGTCAAATTTGAGTTGGCTCATATAAGTGAGGTTATTTTTCGGTGATGAGCATTAAGCCGCATTAGTTTAATCCTTCCTTCTTGGATCGTTAAGATCCGTCCTTAGTCGCTACCGACTCGGTAGTTGTTTTGCTGTACCCCATAATCCCAATTGCATTTCGTCACCTTGACGCATAAGTACCTTATTGGCTATGCGCTGACATTTGAGTCAAGTGTTGATATTAGCTATTGGAAGATATGATTAAATTTCAATCAGAGTGAGTGACATGATACAAACCATGAAAAAAGAGTGGTTCTCCAACATACGCGGAGATCTGTTAGCCGGTATTGTGGTTGCACTGGCGTTAGTCCCTGAGGCAATTGCCTTTTCTATTATTGCAGGCGTCGATCCTAAAGTCGGCCTGTATGCTTCATTCTGTATCGCAGTGGTCATCGCGTTTACAGGTGGCCGTCCTGGCATGATCTCTGCCGCAACGGGTGCTATGGCGTTGTTGATGGTGACCTTAGTGAAGGAACACGGCCTCGAGTATTTACTCGCGGCGACCCTATTAACTGGTGTGCTGCAAATTGCCGCGGGTTACTTAAAGCTAGGAAGCTTGATGCGTTTCGTCTCCCGCTCTGTGGTGACGGGCTTTGTGAATGCACTGGCGATTCTGATCTTTATGGCCCAGTTGCCCGAACTGACCAATGTGACTTGGCATGTCTATGCGATGACGATTGCAGGTCTTGGTATTATCTATTTATTCCCACTTATCCCTGTGATCGGTAAATCCGTACCTTCGCCTCTCGTGTGTATTGTCGGATTAACACTTTTTGCGGTTTATATGGGGTTAGATATTCGTACTGTCGGTGACATGGGGCAACTACCTGATACTTTGCCTATTTTCCTCTGGCCTGAAGTGCCATTGACCCTTGAAACTCTGATGATCATCTTCCCTTATTCGGCCGGCCTTGCCGTGGTGGGTTTGCTGGAATCTATGATGACTGCCACCATAGTCGATGATTTAACCGATACCCAAAGCGATAAGAATCGCGAGTGTAAGGGCCAAGGTATTGCCAATATCGGCGCGGGTTTAATGGGCGGTATGGCTGGTTGCGCTATGATTGGTCAGTCGATCATCAACGTTAAATCGGGTGGTCGCGGACGGTTATCGACCTTTTCAGCGGGGGTATTTCTACTCATATTGATTGTATTCCTCGGCGAATGGTTAAAGCTCATCCCTATGGCGGCACTGGTTGCCGTGATGATCATGGTGTCTATCGGTACTTTCTCTTGGGATTCAATTTGTAATCTTAAGCATCATCCAATATCAACCAACCTTGTGATGGTGGCGACCGTTGCTGTGGTGGTCGCTACCCATAACTTAGCTATGGGAGTATTTGTGGGGGTATTACTCGCGTCCCTGTTCTTTGCTAATAAAGTGGGCCGTTTTATGGTGGTTAAGAGTGTAACGGCTGCTACCGACGCAGGTCGCCATTATCAAGTTATTGGGCAAGTCTTTTTTGCCTCGGCAGATAAGTTCAGTAATTCATTTGATTTTAGGGAAGTGGTTGATAAGGTGACTATCGACTTATCTCAAGCGCATTTCTGGGATATTACTGCGGTATCGGCCCTAGACAAGGTGGTGATTAAATTCCGTCGCGAGGGAACTGAAGTGGAGTTAATTGGCCTTAACCAAGCCAGTGCAACCATAGTCGATAAATTTGGGGTGCACGATAAGCCTGAAGACGTTGAAAACATGATGTCTGGTCACTAAGCCCTTAGCAACACAGGAAAAGGAAAATACGATGACAAATGTGATTGCCTGTATCGACGGTTCAAAAGTGACACTCGCCGTATGTGACGCCAGTGGCTGGGCCGCTCAGCAACTGGATGCCCCAGTAACTCTATTGCATGTATTGGATAAGTCTGCTTATCCGATAGAGTCAAATCTATCAGGAAATATTGGTCTAGGTACACGGGAGCACTTACTCAATGAAATGGTTGAGCTTGAAGCGCGTCGAGGCAAACTCGCACTTGAGCAGGGTAAGTATATGCTGCAAGACGCAAAAGTCCGCGTTGTTGAGAAACAGCCTAGCAGAGTGGTTGCAACCTTGCAGCGTCACGGCGATTTAGTCGAAACTCTGTTAGAGCAAGAATCCCATGCCAGACTGGTGGTGATGGGCCGTCAAGGGGAGCAGCATCAAGACCAAGCGCAGGCCATTGGCAGCCATTTAGAAAATGTCATTCGCACGCTTAAGCAGCCTATTTTAGTGGTGATGGACGAGTTTACTGCACCGAAGCGATTTATGATCGCCTATGATGGCAGCATTACTGCGAAAAAAGCCCTTAATCAAGTGCTAACGAGTCCGCTCTTGAAAGGGCTCGAATGTCATTTAGTGATGGTGTCTGATGATCAATCGCTGGCGACAGCTGAACTGGCGTTGGTGACCGAATCTCTGATTGCGGCGGATTTCAATGTGGTTACCGCCGTTTGTCAGGGAGAAGTGCAAACGGCCCTTGAGATCTATCAACTTGAGCATCAAATCGATCTTATGGTGATGGGCGCCTATGGTCATTCGCGTATTCGGGAGTTTTTTGTGGGTAGTAACACCACAAGGATGATCAGTAAAAGCCATATCCCCTTGTTATTACTTCGCTAAGTTAAATATGCATTTCAACTTATTTCGCTCAATCCTAATGACTTGGTTTTAGTTAGAACATCCGAGTCAGAAGCTTGAGGTAATTATTTAAGAAAAAACGGCGAGCATTTAGGCTCGCCGTTTGATATCACAGCCGAATGGCTCGTCTTAGTTAGCTTTAGGCTCAAAGCTAAAGGCTTGACCCGCAAGAGCGGCTTCAAACATTAAGCCGCCTTTTGCTGCGGTAAATACTGCCATGCCGTTGATATAAGAGCCGCTCGCCGAGCGATTACCACCCGATTGGCCTGCGCCTGCTGAGTTGCCTGTGGTTCCTGCTTGAGCGCTTGCTCCCATGTTGATGGCAACTGCCGACGCTTGGGCGTCAAACTCGAAACTGCCGCTCGTGAAGGCTTCATAGGCTTTGGCATCTTTAAAGAAGATGATCTCGCTGTAGGCTTGTCCACCTAATTGAAAACCGATGGATAATTGAGTCAGACTCGAATCACCCATATAGGCACCGCCTTGGTAGACTCGGCCCTTGCCATAGGCTGCACCGATCCCAATTCCGCCTTTACCCACAGTTGGGAATAAAGCATAGCCATAGGCTGTGTCGAAAAATTTACTGGTTTCTTTCGCTTTTTGGAAATTGACTACAGCCTGATCGTAGCTTTCATCTGCATGTACAGTTGGGGCTGCAAATAGGCTCACAATAAGGCATGTTGATGCCGCAATGGCTGTTAAAAATGATTTCATGGTAACGCCTCTTCAAGTCTTTAGTTGTTCCAGACTAGCCTTTATCGACACAAATGACAGCCAAAAGTGACATATGTGTCAGCTTAGGTTCAGTGTTCGACTTAATGGTTGGAGTGATATTGGTGGTGATGATTGGAGTGCAGTTTCGCCAATTAGTTCTTAGGTGGCGAAGAACCTTGGTTTTTTTCTGCATCGTCCTGCTGAACTTGATGCAAAAAGTCATACTCCTCTGGGGTGAGAATATTTTCAATGACGAGTGGGCGTTGCTCTAGCTCTGGTTCGGCCATGCGGCCTTTTAAGTAGGCAGAGCGGGTGATTTGCTTTAGCCCATACACCGCCAGCATATACATGCTCAGTAGTAAGGTCAGCCTTGGCAATGCGTGGGAAAGTAGCGATAGATTATCACCAAGATAGAAAGGCAAGATCACCACAAATACGCGGATTAACCAATTCAACAACATGGCCAAGGTCAAGCTTATCAGCCAACGAAACCGAATGGTGCCGAGCGCCTCTTGGGTTTGAGTGACATCTCTTTGATTGCGCTTATGTCGACGAAACAACATCCACAGCGCGATAAAGTAAAAACAGGTTTGTACAGATAACAGCGCTGGGAGTAGAGCGCCCCATTGGCTGATACTCATTTCTTTAAGCATCAGAGCTATGGGTTGCCACTCGTTGATGGGATGCGCAGTTAATCTTAGGGCAATATCTAAAATGGCGAAAACTAATGTTAATGCAGATGGCCAGTAATGCTTTGAAAAACCTAGCGGTTTATTGGTTGGCGCTAAACTGCGTTTGCAATAGAGATAGAGCAAAGGCATGAGCAAAAAATAGATAGGGTTAATCAGATTGAATAGGATATGAATGGGAATTGGACTGTTATCGCGGTTCAACATACCCGTGAGGAAGTATAGAGCAATAAGACTTAAGAAAGCGGCGAGGAGTTTTTGGTTAGCGTCTGGGTGATAGAAATAGCGAATATAAATAGCTAACGCGAGGCAATGTACGCCTCCAAATAATGACAACCACCAGTAAGCTTGAGTGAAAAAACTATGAAACTCGTTCATATGCGATACCTCGAGCCCTGTTATATCAGGGAAATCGGCTCGGTAAAAGTATCGCCGTTAGTTTTTCTGCTGGCTTGCTATGCGCCGATGACGATTTGAAGCCGCCTCTGGCACAACGCTGGGAACGGGAATGCGTTCCGCGAGTAAGTGTTTGATTGCACGAACGGGATGCGGTAATAACATCCGTGGACCAGAAAAGATCATGATCTCTTTGACGATTTGTTTCTGCGCGGGTTTGTAGCAATGCACTGGGCATTTATTACAGGTGGGTTTGTTTTGTCCGTAGGGGCAGCGATCTAGGCGTGTTGCGGCATAATCCAATAACTCAATGCAATCTGCACATAGGCTCGTCGCGTCTTGGCCTTGGTGTTTCGCCTTGCAATAAATCGTCACCATTGCGGCAATGGTTTGGTGTTCGTACAAGAGTTTGCCCGTAAGCAGTGTGGCTGTGCCCATTGGAATACCTTAGCTTGTCACTCGGATATCCCATCATAGGCAGTGAAATTGGCGCTGACAAAACGAAAGCGCCAATTTATGAAGGTGCGCACAAAATGGGGCTTTAAATAATCCAACTATCCCCAATGTCACACCTAAAAATAAATCTTAGATATGCATCACTTTGTCGGCGGCCAGTGTCCAGCGAGTTAAATCTTGTAGTGTGCCTATGTGCGCACCTTCGATAATCATTTCCGCTGTGACGCCTCGTGCTTGAGCGCAGGTCTTGCAAAGTAGAATAGGAACTTGTTGTGCCGAGAGAATTTCAAACATCTGCTGCAGGTTGTAGCTTAAGTCAGGTGTGGTTTGATTTTTGAGTGCGCCAAACACGGCATCTGACATGAGAAAAAGTTTAAGATCGACCGCTTGCTCGTCCTGATCCTTCAGGGCTAATGCGATGCGTAAGCTATTAAATAGCTTTTCTGTTCCGTAGGGACTGGCATGGGCCACGATAAGAATACTTTGCATCAGGTTTTCCTTATGTTTGTTATAAGCAGGTGGATGGGGGGATTAGGGAACTCGATTGTGCCAGTCTAGCGCAATTGGCTATAACTATTTGAGCGCAAGATCGTATAAAAAGGCATAAATACTTGATTTGCACCGACACAATGGACTTTAATAGCGGTTAATCTCTGCTCAATTTTTAGCTAGACTCGGTTGCCATGGACACTGTCCTAATGGACGTTGGCAAACCCATTGACACGGCTTCTGATGAGAAGCGGCCATCAAAGGTGAACAAGAATGAAGATCTTAGTCGTATTTATACTGATTGCTGTCGGGGTGTTTTTATTCCTTCGCGCGCAGCGATTGGCGAAAGAAGAACAAGAGGCGATGAAACCCAAGTCGACCTCGGTAAAACCTGTAGTTCCCACCGAAGAGGCACCTATTTTCTCCGCTGTTGAGCCCGAGCGTG
Source organism: Shewanella sp. SM20 (assembly GCF_025654545.1). NCBI lineage: Bacteria > Pseudomonadati > Pseudomonadota > Gammaproteobacteria > Alteromonadales > Shewanellaceae > Shewanella > Shewanella sp. SM20. The sequence goes on from NZ_JAKKRK010000020.1 coordinate 79,383, forward strand.
TAGAACCTGAGCCAGTTAACAGGGTTGAGGATACTGGTGTGGCTGAAGTAGAGCCCGTTATCGAAGTTGAAGCCGAATTAATGCCCCGTGAGACCGAAAGCCCTGCGAGCATTTCGGTGGCGCTAGATACAGATATCATCGAAGTCGATATTCCTGCGGCCCATAATGAAGAGGCGGTGATCATTTTAGGCGCCACGCCTGCAGATGAACAAGATGACGTTAAGACTGAAGCAGAGCCAGCATCGAACACACGTTCTGAGGTCGGTGCGCCAGGGGCTTGGGCGAATGTGACTTTAGTTCGGGCCTTTGAGGAGTATCAAGGAGCGACGTCAGCCAGTGCTCGCTATACCGCGCTGCAAAATATGATTGCTGAATGCTACAAACAGCGTAAATCGGCGGATTACCTCAACTATGGTGCTCAATTAGCGGAAGAGTATATTGCACTGTTCCAAGCGGCTAGCGCCGAGCAAGGCAAAGATACTGAGCTTAAATCTTCCGGTTTCCTGCATTTAGCCACCTTGCTAAATGATACCCAAGCCTTCGATGCCGCCATTGTCATCTGTCGTAAAGCACTCGAGCTTGGGCTGAGCGATGGCACTGTCACTGGCTTTGAGGGCCGAATCAACCGGATTGAGAAAGCACAGACTAAAGCAACCACGGCTTGATATGTTGTAGGGAGCGCTTAGCGGGTAAACCCTTAGTCGAAAAGCGGTTATTTCCCTCGTCTAAGCAGTGTAGAATCCCTGCTAACTGAATGCGCAAAAGGCGAACTAAGGTTCGCTTTTTTTATGGGCTTAATAGGGGAAAAATGAAACTAAGCTATGCCTTACCGAATGTCTTATTCGGGCTTGGATTATTGCTACTCAGTGGCTGTACTAAAACCCCAGAATGGACCCTATTTTATTATCCCGATGTGAGTGCCATTCCGGTGACACCTTTGCAGGCCGAAGATATTAATGGTTACTACGATACTCTAGCGCAATGCCAGAGCAAGGCTCATGGTATGCAACGCCTAAGTCGTTCTGGCGTGAGTGGTTTTGGCCTTGGATCTTATCAATGTGGGCACCTATGCGAGTTCGACGATAAGTCGGTGCTGGTTTGCAAGACCATGAGCCAATAGGTGGACAAGATGAAGTTTAAACAGGATTTTTTTACTCAGCTGCCTGAGTTTTACTCGCAAGTATATCCACAAGGGATAACTAAGCCTGAATGGCTGGCATGGAGTAATGACGCCGCCCAATTGATAGGCTTAAGTCAACCCACCGATGAGCTGTTATTGGGCTTATCTGGCAATGCTGCCGTCGATGGCGCGACTTACTATGCCCAAGTCTATAGTGGCCACCAGTTTGGCGGTTACACGCCGCGCTTAGGGGATGGACGTTCGATCATTTTAGGTGAAGCGATTGGTCCAAATGGCGCATGGGATGTCGCCCTTAAAGGCGGCGGTCCGACGCCTTATTCGCGCCGTGGTGATGGCCGTGCTGTGATGCGCTCCGCGGTGCGTGAGTTTTTAGTCTCTGAGGCGCTGCATCATTTACATGTGCCGACGACCCGTGCCTTGGCGGTGATTGGCTCTGACCTACCCGTATGGCGCGAGAGCCAAGAAACCGCAGCCATTACCGTGCGTTTAGCCCGCAGCCATATTCGTTTCGGTCATTTCGAGTTTTTCTGCCACAGTGAGCGCGGCCGTGCCGATAAGCTGATTCAATTACTCAACTTCACTATTACTCAGCATTATCCCCATTTGAGTTGTGATGCCGCAGGCTATAAAGCGTGGTTTTTACAGGTAGTGCAAGATACCGCCAAGATGATTGCCCACTGGCAGGCGGTCGGTTTTGCCCATGGCGTGATGAACACAGACAATATGTCGATTCTAGGTGACAGTTTTGACTTCGGCCCCTTTGCGTTCCTCGATACATTCCAAGAAGACTTTATCTGTAATCATTCGGATCCCGAAGGTCGCTATGCCTTTGGTCAGCAGCCGGGCGTCGGTTTGTGGAACTTGCAACGTTTAGCACAGGCGCTCACACCAGTGATCCCATCCGATGACTTAATTGCCATTCTTAATCAATACCAAGAGGCGCTAGTGCAGCCTTATTTGCGCTTGATGCGGGCAAAACTAGGTCTATCAGCAGTTGATGTTTCGTCGGTAGAGCAGGACAAACAGGATCTCGAACTTATAGGTCGATTTACTGTGCTGATGGAGAAAAATCAACTCGATTACACTCAGACTTGGCGTCAATTAGGCAAGTTAGATCCAACCAGCAAACACAGTGCGCTGCGGGATGACTTTATCGATGTCTGTCAGTTTGATGTTTGGTATCAAGCCTATCAACAGCGATTGGGCGTGGTGGCTGATATCCCAGCGTGGCAAACTGGGCGCAATAGTGTGAATCCCAAATATATTTTGCGTAACTATTTAGCCCAAGAGGCGATAATCGCAGTGGAAGAGGGTAATCTTGCGCCGCTGCATTTGCTGCAAAAAATCTTAACTCAGCCCTTTGCCGAACACGCAGAGCATGAAGACTTGGCCAAGCGTCCACCGGACTGGGGCCAAGGTTTGATCATGTCATGTAGTAGTTGATTGGATAACAAGCATGAAATTACCAAGCACGCACCTAAAAGCCATTAGCTTAGATACCATTCGCTTAGATAGAAGCGCCTTAAGTTTAGCGGTCAGTGCGGATATCGATTTTGATCGTTTCGCCGACTTTGCCGAACCTTTCGCTGCGGCGCTCGATTGCACTGTGCGCGAGCGTCAGTGGGGCGCTGACAGGCATCAATGGTTATTAGAATTTGAAGGCAGCCAGTTATGGCTCAATTATGAGTTTTACGGCAACATTTGCTGGCTCTCGACCGAACGAGAAGCCGATTTTGAGGTGCTGGAATACTTAGCCACTTTGCTGCAACCTCACCTAAGAGTGAACTGAATATGAGTCAGAATATGACGCCACCAACCACGAGTTCTAGCGGCGCAGAGTTCCATTTTCAAGCCCTAACACCGGATTTGATCTTAGATGCGATCGAAAGTCTGGGCGTGTACCCAGAAACGGGCTTACTCGCGCTGAACAGTTACGAGAACCGCGTTTATCAGTTCCGTAGCGATGAAGGACTGCGTTATGTGGTGAAGTTCTATCGCCCAGACCGTTGGAGCGATGCGCAGATCCAAGAGGAACATGATTATGCGCTCGCACTCGCGGCAGAAGATATCCCGATTGCCGTACCTGTAATTATCGAAGGCCATACGTTACACAAGTACCAAGGTTATCGATTTACCCTGTTTCCTTCCTTGGGTGGTCGCGCCTTCGAAGTCGATAATTTAGAGCAGCTGGAATTAGTGGGTCGGTTCATCGGTCGTATACATCAGTACGCGGCGCAAACGGTATTTGCTGAACGTGAACCGCTGAATCCGCAGATTTTAGGCGCCGAGCCGCTCGCGTGGTTAAAGCAATCTAATCTGGTGCCTAATAGCCTACGCTTGCCGTTCTTTACCGTAGTAGAGCAGGTGCTGGCTAAGGCGAATGCGATTTGGGATCGCCAAGATTTTGCGGCCATTCGTTTGCACGGCGATTTACACCCAGGCAATATTTTGTGGACGCCAGACGGTCCCGGATTCGTCGATTTAGACGATGCTCGCATGGGACCGGCGATTCAAGATTTATGGATGATGCTAACCGGGGATAGAGCGCAGCAACTGATGCAGCTTGAGATCTTACTCGAAGCCTATGAAGAATTTTGTGAGTTTGATACAAGACAGTTAGCCTTGATTGAACCGTTGCGAGCGCTGCGTATGGTGCATTACAACGCGTGGATTGGCCGTCGCTGGGACGATCCTGCTTTCCCGATGAACTTCCCGTGGTTTGGGGATGAAAAGTATTGGGAACAGCAGATTTTGGCGTTCAAAGAGCAATTATTTGCCCTTAGCGAACCACCACTGAGCCTAGTGCCGTATTAGCATTGAGCAAAATATGATGTCACAGACGTATCTTGTGACATTAGATTGAACTCTTAAGCTTGAGTTACACTCAAAAAATGGAATATGTTAGTCTCCAGCCAATTTATCAAAATGATTTAAGGAATTTTCATGAAAAAAGTATTACTCATGGCCGCGGCTTTATTACTGGCGCCACTGGCAGTATCGGCTGTGGAATACCAAGAAGGTGTGCATTACACAGTGATTAACGATGGCCCAGCAACAGCGAAGCCTGAGATTACTGAGTTTTTCTCTTTCTATTGTCCGCATTGTTTTACTTTCTCTAAAACCGTAGTGCCAAAAATTCTCACCGATAAGCCAGAAGGCGTTGCGTTTAACCAAGCACACGTTGATTTTATCGGCAAAGAGATGGGGGTTGAAATGTCACGCGCATTTGCAGTCGCACATCAGTTAAACGTCGATGAGAAAATGGATGCGGCGTTATTCTCTGCTATTCATGAGAAGAAACAGCATTTTACTAATCGCGATGATGTTCGTGCTGTGTTTATTGCTAACGGTGTCGATGGTAAAACCTTCGATGCGGCCGCAGAGTCTTTCATGGTAAAGGCGCAAATGGCAAAGATGAAGCGTGATACTGAAAACGCTAAGCTGACGGGTGTACCCGCTCTGGTTGTTAACGGTAAGTACCGTGTTGAAACAGGGGCAATCAAATCCTACGACGAGCTGTTAGAAATTGCTTTCTACCTAGCAAGAAAATAATTCGATAGGCGTTACCCGCACTGCTGTCATATGAGCGGATGATAATGCTGTATCGATTGCATGTTAAAGAGAGCCTAAGGGCTCTTTTTTATTGTCATCCCCAAACCACCGCCTCTGGCGGTGGTGATTGTTCCTTGAGGCTATAGCCTGAATTACGCCCATGCTAAAAGAGACTTCTTATTCACCACAAGTAAGAGGAAACGAAAAGCATGGGCGATTATAGAAGTTCATCACATGTTTATTGGCGTTGCAAATATCATATTGTTTGGACTCCGAAGTACCGTTTTAAAATATTAAAAGGAAACCTTGGTAAGGAGTTATACAGGTCAATTTAT